>JAUMXJ010000094.1:0-474 GCA_030529205.1 Bacillota bacterium
CTGGGAAGCGATTATCCCTTATATGAGAGTGAATTAAAATATCTGGCGGATGACATGTATGAAAACGGCTCATTCGGAGTCAGTCCAACCGGAGATACGGTGTTTTTGTTGTTTTCCACCTCCACCAGAAAATACAATATGGTCTCTTTCGGATCCGACAAATTTGACAAAAACTTGATCAAATACGGAGACAAGGTGGTAAAAGCCGTCATGAAAGAGGTAAAAGACGGAAAAGACGATTATTATCAAGCGGGAATTCAGTTTGCGACGATGAGCGCAAGATATGGAAAAATAGGAGCTTTCGGAAAATTTATGAGCCTTTTGTTTACATGGTATATGCCGGCGATCGCATTTGTCCTCGCCGTGATCATCATCGCGGTGATTCTCTCCACGCACAAGGGAACCATCGATGTGACGGAGCGCACTTATGAAAAGAGCGGTACGTATCGCATTTCCAATCGTGAAGATCGATTC
>JAUMXJ010000094.1:484-5232 GCA_030529205.1 Bacillota bacterium
AATATCGAAATGTGACGAAGTCGAGACGCCAGAAGAGCAGCAGCAGTAGCGGCGGAGGAGGCGGCGGCGGAAGCAGCTTCGGAAGCGGATCCTATTGATGTTTTAAGACTTTTTGGAAGAATCAAAAACCCGATCTCGGAAGATTCCGGATCGGGTTTTCTGTTTAGATGATGCAGGAGAGGACCTCTTCATAGTCAAAACCGGGAAAATACTCTCGGATCAGTTCGGGAGTGAGCACGCTTTTAAGTTCGCTCTTTTCGTATCTCACGCCGATCAGTGTTTTTGCGACGTCTTCGATATCCCTGTTGCTGAAGAAATCCCCGAAAAAGCGGATGTCTTCGATGATTCCCTCTTCCACGTTCAGGAAGCACTCGATCTTGCCCGCAGGGAAGCGATTGGATTTGGAAATGGTGAAATCCGGAGATTTTCCGAAATTCCAGTCCCAACTCCTGAACTTCCTGTCTCTGAGTTCTTCGATTTCTCGAATTTCCTCCTCGCTCAGGACATATTGTACCATGTCCGGATTTTCGCCGAGCATATGCTGCAACAAACGGTTCTTGAATTCCACGTTGTCAAATGCCTCTTTGAGATGATAGGAGATGTTGTCGACCCTGCTTCGTACGGATTTCAAGCCCTTGGATTCGATCTTGTCCGCGGAGACTCGCAAAGCCTCCTGCAAATGCTCCAAGTTGACGTCAAAGAGGATGCATCCGTGGTGGAGAATGCGATTTTTCTTGATGTATTGCGCATTGCCGCAGATTTTTTTGCCGTTGATGCCGATGTCGTTTCTGCCCGTCACCTGCGCTTCGATTTGCAAGGTCGCGAGCAGATCGACGATGGGTTTTGAGAATTTCTCGAAATTGAACTCATTGGTCGATTTTTCGGATGAGATAATCGTATAATTGAGATTGCCCAAATCGTGATACACGGCACCTCCGCCGGAATTTCTCCTCACGACGCTAACGCCGTTTTCTTCGATGTATTTGAGGTTGATCTCCGCAACGGTATTTTGAAATTTTCCCACGACGACGGTCGGAGCGTTGATCCAGAGGATGAATATTTTGTCATGCTCCGTAAGTTTTGTAAATGCGTACTCCTCCAGCGCCAGATTGAAATACGGGTCGTTTGAATTGTTCTGTATATATCTCATACCTTTCCTCTTTGTTATGAAATTGCAATCATTTGTTCCGCGAGTTCGATGATCTTGTCGATCGAATAGGTTCCGGAGAGTTCGGTCATGTTCTGTACCATCTCCATATAGATTTCAGGCTGCTCGATGAGCTGCTTGATATAGGTCGGAAGTTGGGATACTTCTCTGATTTCCAGCGCCATCTTGTTCTCCACCATAAAGGAGGTGTTCTCCTGCTCCTGTCCCGGAATGGCGAAGGGGATGAGCATCGGAATGCACTTGTTGATCGCCTCCGTGGTCGTCAGTCCGCCGGGTTTGGTGATGATGAGATTGCAATTGTCCATGTATTCGTGAACATTATTGATAAATCCGAGCACCTCGAGGCGTCCTTCTTCGATCTTGTCCTTGAATTTTTCCGTCAACTTGTCTTTGAGCGCTTCATTGTTCCCGCAGACGACGCTCATGTGGATGTTCAAGTCCGAGTGGATCAGGATGTCGACCGAATCCTCCATGGGTTTTAATCCCATACTTCCGCCCATGATCAAAAGCTTAAATACGTGATTTGTGTCGAAGACTCTGTCGGGCTTCGTTTGAAACTCCTCTTTCGTCGGAATGCCGTAGGCAAAAATCTTGTCGGGGGCGATTCCCCTCTCGATCAATCCCTCTCTGGTAAATTCGCTCGCGGTGATATACGCGTCGACATTGCGATCTACATAAGTGTAATGCGCTTTGAAGTCCGTCACCACCTGAATAAACGGGATTTTGGTCTTGTTTTTCTGCTTGAGTGCACAGATGATGGGCACGCCGAACGGATGGGTGGAAATGACGATTGCGGGATCGATTTCCGCGATCTTTCGGGAAATTCGCTTTTCAATCAGAATAAACGCGTTTTTTAGCAGATAATCATTGAGTTTTTTCTTATCCAACAGATTATAGATAAATCCATAGGCGTCGGGAATGATTTTCGCAAGGAAATTATAGCCTTCCGTAATCACCGTGTTCATCGCTTTGTCCGTAGACTTGAACAGGTCCACAATCACGACTTCATGCGCCTTTTCTTCGAACTCGAGCTTGAGATTGTTTGCCGCCTGATTGTGTCCCGCGCCGGTTGATGCGGTTAAAATAAGTATTTTGCTCATTATCCAGCTCCGTTATCCTCTAGGCCAAAGAAAGTGCGATCTTCATCATATCCGTAAAGGTATTTTGTCTGTCTTCCGGAGAAGTCTGCTCTCCTGTAGGAACGACATCCGAAACGGTGAGGATGGACAAACCTTTTACCCCGAATTTTGCGGTAAGGGTAAACAATTCCGCGGTCTCCATCTCAACCGCAACGATTCCGTACTCGGAAAGTCTCTTCAAATCAGGGGTGTAAATGGTATCGTCGTAGAAGAGGTCGCTGGAAAGGATCGGCGCCATGACGACTTTGATTCCCAATTCCTGAGCGCTGTCATAAGCCTTTTTCAAGAGGTCGAAAGAAGGAACCGCCGCATAGCTGTAACCCGGGAATCTGAGGTTGTTCAAATTGGAGTTGGAAGTGGCACCCGTCGCGATGATGATATCTCTTAATTTGATGTCGGTTGTGGTCGCACCGCAGCTTCCGATTCGGATCAGTTGCTGTGCGCCGTATTCTCTGATCAACTCGTTGACATAGATGGAGTGAGACGGCATTCCCATTCCCGTACCTTGAACGGACACCTTTTTTCCCTGATAGAGTCCGGTGTATCCGTACATTCCTCTTACCTCATTATAACAGACGGCATCTTCCAGGAAGTTTTCCGCGATGAATTTCGCCCTTAACGGATCGCCCGGAAGTAACACGGTTTCCGCCACGTCGCCCTTGTTTGCCATGATATGAAGATGTTTTGCCATATTCAGCCTCCTTTATGATTGTTTGATCTGTCGATATGTAACATTATTCTCGCCTTCCACTATATCATATATACCCTCAAAATTCAAGAAAAAAGTATGTTGTCACAGGATGTCCGGGAATCAAAACGAAAAATATTCCATGTTATTTTTTGTTATTTTTTCAAAATCTGTTGACAAAAGAGGGAATATGATTTATTATTGTATTACTCGAGTGACACAAAGATAAAAGACCGAAGGAGTGAAAATGGCTTGGCATTTTGCAGAGGGAACGCCTGTATATTTACAGATTATCGATATTTTTAAAATAAAAATCATCAGCGGTGAGTATCCCCCTAATTTCAAATTGCCGACAGTGAGGGAATTTACAAAGATCATCGGCGTCAATCCCAATACCATTCAAAAGTCTTTGGCAAAAATAGAAGAGGAGGGGCTGATCTACACCACGAGTACGGTGGGAAAATTTGTGACGGACGATATGAAGAAGATCGCCCAAATCAGAGAGGAGTATCTGTTGAGTAAAATCAAAGAGATCATCGATGATTTTTCAAAGCTGGGGATACAAAAAGAGGAATTACTTGCATTGATTGCGTCCGTGAACTGAGAGCGTTCGCCGTGGAAGGAGTCGTGAAGATGGAGGAAAAAGTGAGCTTGTTGGAGTTTAGAAATGTGACAAAGGCGTACGGACCGAATATCGCCTTACAGAATGTCGATTTGAAGGTGGAGCACGGAAAAATCGTGGGATTGTTGGGACCCAACGGCTCGGGCAAGACGACCATGATCAAGTTGATCAACGGATTGTTGCAACCCAATGCCGGAGAGGTGTTGATTAACGGAAAGAAGCCGGGAGTGGAGAGCAAGAAGGCGATTTCTTTTTTGCCGGACTCCACCTATCTGCCGCCTTGGATGAAGATTTCAAGTGCGATCGGATTTTTTTCCGAAGTCTATGACAATTTCAGTTCGGAAAGAGCCTATTCGATGTTGGAGAGGCTAAAAATTTCGGACAGGGCGTTGTTCAGCACCCTTTCCAAAGGAAATAAGGAGAAGATTCAACTCATGCTCGTGATGAGCAGAAAAGCGCAGTTTTATATTCTTGACGAGCCGATCGCGGGCGTGGATCCGGCGGCGAGGGATTTCATTCTGGATATGATCTTGGACAATTACCTCGACGATGCGACCTTGATGATCTCGACGCATCTGATCAGCGATGTGGAGCGGATTCTGGAGGAATATATCTTTATTAAGACGGGTGAGATCCACAGCTACGGCAGCGTGGAAGAGACGGTGGAGGCGACCGGAATGTCCTTGGATCAACACTTTAGGGAGGTATTCAAATGTTAGGCAAACTCATAAAATATGAAATGATGTATTCGTTGAGAAGAATGCTTCCGTTTTATCTGGGATGTATTTTTATGTCCTTCGTGGTGACGATGTTCAACAATCAGTTCAATCAATGGGAAAACAATCCGGTGATGTCCATCATCGTCGTCGTGTTGATGATGTTCTTCGCGTTCGGGATGATGGTGATGAATGTCTTCGTCATTGTCACCAGATTTTCCAAGAGCTGTTTTTCCACGGAGGGATATCTTACCTTTACCCTTCCTGCGACCAAATTTCAGGTCTTGATGAGCAAATTGGCCTCCGCAGCGCTCTTGACCTTGGGAACGGCGATTTCCTATGCGATCTCCGCAGGCATCTTCCTCTTCATCCTGACGAATTTCGACTTGAAAGGATTGATGCAGTTGTTTGAATT
>JAUMXJ010000095.1 GCA_030529205.1 Bacillota bacterium
TGCCTTGTTCTTTTCAATTGACGCTTCGACACTTTTAGCGTAAAAAAGCTCTACGTTGTTTCCGTCGATTTGAAGATATGCCCTTCCCTTCTTCCCGCTTATCACTTCATGTTGCTGTAATTCTCTCATCTTTACCCTCCTACATTACCGTCACGGTCATGTACAATTTTTCCATGGCGTCGGTCGGGATTACCCCCATCTCTACTTCCACATCGCGCTTCCCTGTACCTGGCTTAATCACAATATCCTCAGCCTTAAAATCCCTAATTGCACCAATTCTTTGGTATGTCTCCGCAAGGCTAATCAAATCACTCTTAAACAGATTCCTGCCTGTATCGTTGTTCGTGATTTTACCGACATAACTTTCCCCAAAAATCTTCGCGATATCCATAGCAAGGCCATCAAGTACACGAATGACTCTGTTTGATGTCCAATCCTCAGTTGCTCCGCCATCAACAAAAGTCGTCAGACTGTTGATGTCCGCAAGCACTTTAATCTCCTTTCCGTCTTGGTAAAACACAAATTTCCCTTTTTTGATTGCCGTTTCTTGCGCTTTCTTTGTGAGGGGTTTTGTGATTTCACCTTCGCCATATAACGCGTTTGTATTGGAGCCATTGATATCTGCTGCGGATGACGCCCCTGCTACCCAAGCACAAAGCTGTGACTCAGATACAGTCCGATTTTTAACCTTCACGCCGCCTTCACATTGAACAGCGATAATTCCTTTCGAATCCGGATTCTCTACCGCAGAAACAACCCCAACAATCTTGATTCCGTCTTCATCTCTGAGTCTGTTGACAAACGCGATCAGTGTATTCTTGATAGAACTGTCATCTCCACAATATGCGATTACATTGAAATGTCTTGTTTCAAAAGCTTTAAAAGCGTTTGCATAATCTTCTCCGGAAGCCGAACCGTTTGTCCCTCCAGCGAGAGAAGTCCTTACGGCTGCAGCAATTGTTCCGGAAGATGTGTATGAAACGAAAGAGTTTTCGCCGTTAAGCGGATTTCCGGCACGATTCGCTTTGACTGTGATTCTATCCACCTCTTTACCACCAAAATAGGTTACAATGTCCACATTCTCTGAGTTGTCAACATTCGCAAGCACCGCGACTGCAATTTTGTTTCCTGCCTCTCCTGTGTGTTTTGCCGTGACTGATAGAGTGTTAATCGTCTTTGTGGCTTTTACCCCACCCTTGTTCACCCTATACAACAGGAGTTTTGAAGCTTTTTTGAAGGCTTCCAAAACTAACAAGAGTTTTTCATCATCGTTTTTATACCCCAGTAGTTCTTCAGAGTAGTTGATGAAATCATCTTTTGTGATCTCAAACACTTTTGATTCATCGCACCACGACAATTCAAGTGGCAGCGCAACTACCCCGATTTCAGTTCTCTGAAAACCCTTTTTTGTAGAAACAAAGTTGATATACGCCCCAGGGAGCACCTTATTCATTGCCCCAAATGTCCCTCCACTAATCGGCATTAACTAATCCTCCTTTTTTTGAATTTCTCGATGATGACATCTACTTCTTCCAAAGAGTAAAGTTCCGTATCATCAAGAAGAGCGCTGAGAAGATCTCTGTCCTCTTCATAGCGCTCCGAGTTTATAATTTGCTTTTTTTCAAACTTGAGATTTTCTGTACTATTTTCCACCAGCTCCATTTTTTTCGCCATATTTCACCTCCTGGTCTATGTTCAGCATTTTTGTGCCGTTTTTCTTTTCCCTCAACCGTAAACGAATAGAAAAGGTAAACTGATATACAAATTCGTCGGTCTTTCTCGATTCCTTTTCAGTCACCCAAACATCGAACTCACCTACGTCAATCTTCAAAAAGTTTCTATGTAGTTTCTGCGCCCACTCAGCAAAACCGAGGTTGGTTTCAGAATCACGGAAGAATAAAATTTCAAATGCGTATTTTTCTTCGCAGCCGTTATCCAGTTTTTCATCAGTACTTTGACTTATCAGTCCAATGAAGTATTTTCCCTCCGAGTTTTTAGGTATCCTTTCCGAATGCACCTTTGCACCAGAAAAGATTGATTTTATTTGAGCCGCAATCCCTTGATAAATACTTTCCATCGTCATACTTGTAGCCCTCTTTTTCTGAGTATTGCATTAAGCTTTCTCGCAACTCTCGGCGCCTGTGTTTTTTTTGCCGCATCTATGCCGTGTTTTAGGTGAAATTTTCCTCTGACATAACCCCCCGGCTTTCCCACATACATTCCCGTTTTTGCGCTCCGATCATAAACGAAAACTCTACCTTTCCATTCTCCCGGCACGAAATGAGACCGAAATCCATACTCAAGATGCTGAGCATAGTCTGAACTGTTGTAAACATCGATTTTGTATTTCTCCCCAAACCTGTAAACTTTAGTCCCATCGTGTATTTTTCGAATTCTTTTCTTACCGTCGATTGTACCGACTCTTCCACAGTGAAAACTCTCTCGATAAAACCCTGTGTTAACCGTATCAGGCTCCTTCGTCGCATCGAGTTTAGCTTGTTTTACAGCAAACTCCCCTTCTTGAAGAAGAAGGCGAGACATAATTTCCGGCATGTCTTTCTTGAGTTTTTTCAGTTCTTTCCGATACTCTTTAAATGTCATGATAGCCTCTTAGCTTTTAGTTTCACTTCTTGGTGTGTCGGGTATATTGCCGGGATCCCTACGACTTCGAAATCTCCGATGTCTTTGAGACCAAACCGAATAACTCTTACTGTTTGACCAGCATGAATTTCATGTTCAGGCGCACAGTATATCTTTGCTTCAAACTCAACAGAAGTATGTGAGTCTTGGCTAGCCATGCTTGGATTAACAACCGAAAAGGCACATTTTTCATCCAATAGAACCTCTGTGCTTTCCAAATTTGTAAGGTTCACTTTCTCAATTTCTTTCCAGTCATATACCGAGAATGTATCTTCATAGGTCTGTTCAAGTGCTGCACGCTCCAAGTAAGGATTCCCGAAGGTTTTCATTTCCTCAGCCTCCTATATGAATTCAGCATTGTTTTCCAACCAAAAAATCCGTCGCCTGAAGAAGAAACGAGACCGGAGCCCCCTTTGTCGTACGATATAGAAACGTCACCCCTGGTGATAGATGCGACCTTATCCGCCTGTTGATACGACGATTTATAATACTCCACACAAATAAGCAGCAGCACCGACTCAAGCGCTGAGGGGAGGCTTTCGTGGTTGATATAATCCAAAATTTGTGATTCAACCATCGTGATGATCTGCATAAGCAGTGCATCTTTTTCGCTTCCACTCTCTCCGATTAGAGTTTTTAGGGCTTCCAGTCTCCCTTCCATGGCTATTCTCCTTTCTTGCTTCTCCTAGGCTTCTTTTCTCCGTCTTCCGGGGCGTCTTCCGCCTCTCCGTCATCCGTTTCGTGTGCGCCTAGAACAGAAAAACCTTTGGCCTCATAGGCCGCGAGCTCTTCGTCTTTAATGTCGTAGATCGCATTGTCTTTGATTACAGTAATCATCCTTTACCTCCTAACCCGCAAAGGCTTGCGTGTCCTTGTCAACGAATACGCTGTCAACTTTTCCGTCGAGGCCGTTCGGGAACACGAAAGTATCCCAGAACGCGCGGTTCTGATAGAGATAGCCGTCGCCTTCTGTGTGCTGCCCCGGCTCGAAGAAGAAAATAGACGAAATCTTCGGGACGAACTTCGCTGTCGCAGGAGTTGCCGCAAGGACATTGATAGGATACGACGTGCTTGCCTGCGGCTTAAAACCCTCGGTGAAGTTGAACGCTGTGTAGAATCGCTCTACATGGATAACCTCAATCACCGGCGTACCATCAATGTTGGTGATTCTGGTCTGAAGCGCCTTTCCGTCAGCAACGATGGTGTCCGCTTGGATATTACGCTTGAACGTCTCATCAAGTGACAGCGCGTCCATGATCTCCGGGCGAACGTACAGTACAAGCCCTTCGGAACGGTATCTTCTCACCTTTCCGATGATCTCTTTCAGTTTCTTGAGCGCGTTGGTCTTGTCCCAGTTTGCGATTGCGGTGGAACTCACCATTTGCCGCTTCTGCAGCAATCTTCGAGAAGAACTGTGCATCCATCTCAGGAGTTGCCTGCGTTCTCTGGAACTGCGCGCTGATGTTCTGAATTGATGCTGTCTTGTTCGTCTCATCAACATCTCTCTTGTCGATGAAGAACTCGACGTCTCTGTCGTGTTCAAGTGTGTACGGATGATCCTTCTGGTTATAAGTCCCTCTCTGCCATCCGCCAGCAAGGCTGTGTGCCTTATAGCCGGATGTGTTCAGCGTTGTGAAATGGAACGTCTTCGCACCGATGAAGTTCACATCCGTCGCCACGAATGGCGCGATGTACGATCCGTCGATGAAGGTCTTAATCAAACCTGCTTCCCATTTTTGTGCATAGTTAAGTGCTGCCATTTTATTACCTCCTGAAAATTGGGTTTAGTTGTATTCCGCTTTGGCCTGCTGCACCAAATGCCGGAATATCTGTGTTTTGTTTTTGTGGGTCAGCCGGAACGGCGCCTTTGATTTCGGGGTCTTTTTTCTCCGCATCCGGGAATAGCTCTGCATACTGCTTTTTCATCTCGGCAATTTGTTCCTTTACCCCCGTAATACTCCCATCGTCGCCAACCGCAAGTTTTGTGCGGTCAAACTTCGAATCTAGCAGGTCCGCATACTTGGTGCCTGACTCTGACAGCGCCAGACGTACTGCGCTGTTCACCTTTTCCGCTTTAAGTTGTGCTGCCGATTCGGTTTTGATTCGTTCATGCTCTTTCTTGAGGTTATCAAGACTCTCTTTCAAGGACTCATTATCCTTGTTTGATTTCTCGAACTCTTTCACGGCCTTCTCAGATTCGGCAATCTGAGACTTCAGTGTCTCATTCTCCGCTTTCAGCTCTTCTGCATCCGATAGCGATTTACTCACTGCCTTTCCGTGTTCTATCATGATTTTCTCTGCGATATCGTCCGTAACCCCCAGTTCCTTCAAAAACTCTCTTTTCATTACCTTTCCTCCGTTCGTTTTGTTTTCGGGGCAACGCCCCCGTCGGGCAGTAGTGTTGTCGCTGCACTGCTCAGCGAATTTTGTGCAACAAAAAACCGCCCGTTTCCGAGCGGTTATGTAACCAAATATAATTTAATTCATTTATCGGTCAAAATACTCTTCAAGATTGACTTCACTTTCGATATAGACCGCATC
>JAUMXJ010000096.1 GCA_030529205.1 Bacillota bacterium
GTCAAAAAGCCAGAAGATCAGAAAATCATGTACCTCTTTCATGAAGGGTGTGAGTGAATTCTACACGCAAATGAGAGAGTCGGTTACAAACACCAATTGGTTCAAATTGAGTTTTCTTACTTTTGTTCAACTGAGTCTGTACTATTCCGTACCCGTAATCATAGCGTGGGGATTGGATTTGACAAAAGTTCAATTCATCAGAATGATTTCCGCTTCGGCTTTCGTTTCGATGGTAACGGCATTTATTCCGTTGCCGGGAGCCGCATTCGGTGCGGAGGGCGGATTCTATGTGTTTTTTGAAATGTTCTTTCCGAACAATACCGTATTGATGGCATTGATTTTGTGGAGATTGCTCACATTCTATATTCCTCTCATTGTTGGATTCTTCGTGGTGATGTATCTGAAATTTAAAGGAATGGGAATCAGTCTGGAACAGAATGTCGATGAAATCGGGCAAAATAGAAATATAGGAAGCGATTAGGGGGCGGGGATGAAAGGTTTTAGAGGGTACATGGTGAAGACGCTGAACGGGATGGCATTGGGTCTTTTCAGTTCACTCATCATCGGATTGATTCTGAAACAGGTCGGAACTTTATTAGGAATCACATATTTGGAAGCGTTCGGAAAAGCGGCACAGTACTTGATGGGTCCGGCAATCGGGGTCGGTGTTGCACATGCAATCGGAACGCCTCCGCTGGGACTGTTCTCATGTCTGGTTGTGGGTGCAATCGGAGCGGGTACCGTATCTCCGGAGGGCGTTCTGCGAATAGGAGAACCGCTCGGGGCGTTTGTGGCCGCCTTGATTGCTGCCGAGTTTTCTAAATTGATTTCCGGAAAGACAAAGGTCGACATTATTATGGTTCCCGGTCTTACCATTGCACTCGGTGGATTTATCGGCTTATTCCTGAGTCCGTATATCGCACAGTTTATGAACGCGGTGGGAGCGGTCATCAATCGGGCGACCGAATTGCACCCGATTCCGATGGGAATTGTGGTATCCGTGATTATGGGAATCATTCTGACTCTTCCGATATCCAGCGCCGCCATCGCTATTTCTCTGGGGTTGACCGGACTCGCCGGAGGGGCGTCCCTGGTCGGATGCTGCTGTCAAATGGTCGGTTTTGCCGTAATCAGTTACAAGGAAAATGGAGTGGGGGGATTGATCGCGCAGGGCGTCGGAACGTCGATGCTTCAAATTCCGAACATTATAAAAAATCCGCGAATTTGGATTGCGCCGATTCTTTCTTCCGCAGTAGTAGGACCGTTGGCGACAACCATACTCGGCATCCATTGCAACAAAATCGGAGCGGGAATGGGAACCAGCGGCTTTGTCGGTCAATTCGGGGCATATGCGGAGATGAGTCAAATGATGGGCGCTCCGGAATTCTTTATTCGTATCGGAATTGCCTGCTTTGTGCTTCCGATATTCTTGACATTGTTTTTCCATACTGTCGTACTGAAAATGGGCTGGGCAAAGAGCTCAGATTTAAAACTGAGCCTCTAACAATATGAGACGGATAATGTACCGTGGAGAATGTATCGCAAAGAGATTGTTCGGATGTGGTGATTTGAATGAGTGAACAGATAAAAATAAGCGACAAACCGTTTGTCGGAGTCTTTGACAGCGGTCTTGGCGGAATATCCGTGCTGGCGGAGTTGATTAATAAAATGCCTCATATGGATTTTGCGTATTTCGGGGACTCCGCCAATGCACCCTACGGAACAAAAAACCCGGATTTTGTCATTGCCAGAGCCGAAGAGATTTGCAGCAATTTCGTATACAGAGGGGCAAGGGCAATCGTCATCGCGTGCAATACCGCTACCAGCGTTGCGGCAGGCAAACTCAGAGAAAAATATCGTATTCCGATTATCGGGATGGAACCGGCGGTGAAACCGGCACTCGCCTACCTCGAAGAACAGAGAGCAAATAAGAAAATCGCCGTCCTCGCGACGCCGATGACATTAAAGGAAAACAAATATCGGCAGCTGGTTCGAACACTGAACGCCGAGTCAAAGGTCGTGGAAATCCCGTCTCCGGAACTTGTTGAGTTGGTAGAAGGCAGCTTTTTTCATGAGGAAAAAGTCAGGAAGATGATCGCCGCGTATATTCGAAACAGAATTGATACCGTGTCGGATATCGGGGCCATTGTGCTCGGTTGTACCCATTTTGTCTTTCTAAAAAAGTATTTTGAAGAGTATTGTGAGGGATTGAAGGTTTTTGACGGAAACGCGGGCACGGCGAATCGCCTTTCTGAATTGCTGAAAAATGCAGACGAAGAGGAAAATTTTTCCCGGAATAATGAGCGCGGGCAGGTGCACATCGACAATTCTGCCGGTGCGGAAAAAATAGAATTGTCAAAAAAGCTCCTTTGGCATGAACTGAATAAGGAAGAGTACAGTCTGGTAGAAGGCGAAATTCAACGATTTGTCGGTGCCGAGCTGAATGAGGAAGAAGCCGAACTTGCAAAGCTTTACTACACAGAAAAAATGTCGATTCATCAGATTGCGAGACAAACCGGTAAAAAAGAAAGACAATTACAAGACATTTTTCACGCAATGAATGCCAGATTGTTTCGACATTTGAAGAAGACGGATACCAAGTGACAGGAAGGTGGGGAATATGGAAGCGGTAAAAATACTTGCGATTGTGATTACCATACTGATTATTTCTCTTACGGCATGCTATATAGCGTTTGATTTGTTTCGTATTTCCAAGTCGAAGAAAAAAGAAGAGAAGGTTATGCGCGAAAAGAGAAGACAGGAACGGCTTGCGGATAAGGAGAGACAGGCAATCCGAGACCGCTATCGAAATGCGGATCCGAAGTCATAGAGTTGAATCAGAGGTTGAATCATATGTGTGATAAAAATTTGAAATCCATCTTCCCCGATTTGCGGCATGATGCGGTATCTTTTCACATGCCCGGACATAAGGGAAGGCTTATTTTTTCTGATGTTCCCAACGATTTTTTAAGATACGACTTGACTGAGCTTCCCGGAATGGACAATTTGATTCAACCCGAATCTTGGATAAAAATGTTGACAAATCGGATTTCAGAGTTCTACGGCAGCGCGGCATCGAGAATTCTGGTGGGGGGATCCACAGCAGGGATACTCGCCGCCATACTTGGAACGGCTCGATTGTATGCAAAGCCGATCAGAGCGGTTGTCAACAGAAATGCACACATCTCTGTGTATAACGCCGTCGAAATAGCGGGAATCCATGCAAAATATGTAACGCCGGCAGAAACAAACGGGGTTTTTTCGCATTTTGACTTGTCTGCTCTGTTGCATGAAATCGAAGAGGCGGACATGCTGGTTTTGACTTACCCGTTCTACCAAGGCGCGCTTTATGAAATCGGTCGGATTATCGCGGAGGCGAAAAGGAGAAATCCTGAGATTGTCATCATCGTGGATGAGGCACATGGGGCACATTTGGTTCTCGCGGAAAAATTGCATAATCGTAGAATTTCCTCTTTGTCATGGGGTGCAGACATTGTAATACAAAGCTTTCACAAGACTCTGCCCGCTTTGGGGCAAACGGCGGTGCTTCATTACGGAAATACGGAGAAGGGACATGCACTCGCATCGAGGGGTACGGAGATTCATTCTGTCGAATGGTATATGAAAGCACTTCAAACCACCTCTCCCTCTTACCTGATGCTGAAATCCGTCTCGCAAATGATGGATTTGCTTGAAAGAGAGGGAACGACATTATATCGCAATCTGCTCGACAATATCCGTTGCTTTTACGAAGAAACCGGTTTGTCTCCGTTTTCTTACGAGGGGAAGGCGGTGCAGGATGAGAGCAAGATCTTACTTCCGTTTGCGAGTCAGGATGCATTTATTGCAAGAGGAATTTATCCGGAGATGGAGCTGGACGGACGAGTGCTGTTTTTGAGCTCCATTGCAAATTCCAAACAAGATTTTGAGAGACTGAGCGAAGCGGTGCAATTCCTCGGAGGCCGAGAGATGAGCGAGGGAGCGAACAGTGCCGACAACGACAAGCTGTCCGCCGCAATGTCCGTACCGATATCCGCTGCGATGCCTGTATCGATACCCGCTGCGATGCCCGAGGAGAAACCGACAAGAGCCGACTTGGAATCCCGACTTCTCAGATACGGATCCGTCAACAAAACCGTCCCTTTGAGGAGCAGCAATGCCGGTATTGAAAAGCTTGATGCCGAGGATGGATTTATCGGGGATGAACATGTCCGGGTTGTCGAGGTTTCTGCCATCGATGCGGTCGGAATGGTATCTGCGGAGACGCTCGTCCTGTATCCCCCGGGGAGTCCGCTGATTCTAAAAGGAGAAGTTTTTCAACGGGAAGTCGCCCCTCTGCTCGGTGAAATCAAAGTGAAGATACAAGCAATCTAGGTAGAAGGAAAGGAATTATGGTATAATTCACGTGTATGAACAATTTTTGGAAGGCAGCCCTGGGCTGGGTAAAGGAATTATTGATTGTAGTTGTCGTGGTCGTGGTTTTCAACTTGTTCTTTGTAGTTTCTACAGTGTACAACGTATCCATGTACCCCACACTGCAAGATAGAGATATTGTACTGCTGGCAAAATTCGGAGAAATCAAACAAGGTGATATTGTTTCATTCAGATCCATGTTGACCCTCAGCAAAAGAGATCTTGCGAGTGTTAATTTTTTTCAAAGGCTTTTTAATCGCGAGGGCGACAGAAAAGTGCTGATAAAACGAGTCCTCGCATGTCCCGGAGACACCATTGCGATTAAGGAAGGTAAAGTTTATCTCAACGGGGTTGTGCTCTATGAGCCTTATGTAAAAGAGATTTACGAGGGCAAAGATTTTGAGGAACAGGTCGTTCCTGAAAACTCATATTTTCTGGTCGGAGACAATCGACCGAGATCCTTTGACGGCAGAGATTTCGGTTTTGTAAAAAAAGAAGACATTATCGGCAAGGTCCTGTTCCGATTCTGGCCGTTGAATCGAATGGGAAAACCATAAGAAACGTAATCTGAAGGGAGGAGTTATGAAGTTAGTTATTGCGATTGTTCACGATGATGATGTCGGCGGATTGCTGAAAGCATTGGTAAGAGCTGATTTTAGGTCTACAAAACTGTCTACTTCAGG
>JAUMXJ010000097.1 GCA_030529205.1 Bacillota bacterium
TTCATGGGTAAGACCTTTTTTTGTGTCGAAGTTGGATATGAATGCCGTACAATCGACAAGTTATTGAGAATCATTCTTGACAACGCAATCCTTTCGTAATATATATATTCACGTGGCAGATTTGAATTGTTCAAAATACACGCTTTGTGGGTGTCTGCCACTTTCCTCCATTTCCTTATATAAAGGAGAGGAAAAGTCTCATTGTGGGTATGAGCAAAGAAGTATGAACAAAAAAAGAAACAAAACTTATAAAGGACAATCGTATGAAAAAAATTGCAATCTACGGAAAAGGCGGCATCGGAAAATCCACGACGACTTCCAATCTGTCTGCGGCACTTGCAAACAAGGGTTACAAGGTGATGCAGGTCGGTTGTGATCCGAAGGCGGACTCGACAAAGAATCTGATGAAAGGACGAAGAATTCCTACGGTACTGGAACAGATTAAAGAAAAAGGAGAGACTTTAAAGCTCGAAGATATCGTTTTTGAAGGATATGGCGGTGTCCTGTGCGTTGAATCCGGAGGACCCACCCCGGGTGTCGGATGTGCAGGGCGAGGTATTATTTCCGCTTTCGAAAAACTCGAGGAGCTTCAAGCGTTTGAGGTGTATCAACCGGATATCGTCATATACGACGTGCTGGGTGACGTCGTCTGCGGAGGATTTGCGATGCCGATTCGCGGCGGATATGCAAAAGAAGTCTATATCGTCTCATCCGGTGAGATGATGTCGCTCTATGCGGCGCATAATATCGCATCGGCGATCAGAGGCTTCGGAAAAAGGGGATACGCTGAGCTCAGAGGGCTGATACTCAATGCCAAAAATTTAGAGAATGAGCTCGCCATTGTAGAGCAGGCGACGAAGGAAATCGAAACGCAAATCGTCCAGTATATTCCGAGATCTCCTGAAATTCAGGAAGCGGAAAATCAGGGCGGCACGGTGTTCGAGTTCCTGGACGAGTCGAAAATGAAAGCTGTCTACAATGAGTTGGCAGACAAAATCATGTCAGCATAAAAAAGGAGAGAAAATGAGTAAGAGTGTTTCAATGAAGGTTCTTGGAGTTTTGATGGCGGTCTTGGTTGCGGTGTCCGTGCTCACCGGATGCGGTGCGCAAAACAGTACAACGACTACAACGACAACGGCAGCTGTGACTACTACGCTTGCACAGTCTTCCAATCAGGAGACGAGCGCAGCAACGACTACAACGACTGCAACTTCTACGGAAATGGCGAAGAATCCGGAGAGCGAAAAGTTTGTATTGGAGTATCCGGAAGATATGAAAGAGCTCGGTTTTGTAGATCCGCTCGTGCTTGAGAAAAAGCCGGTGCGTGTTGTGAGTCTGACGGTTGCTCCGGTACCGGCTTTGATGGAGCTCGGTGTGAAGTTTGTCGGACTTCCGACCAGCAGAGTGGTTTCGTGGCCGGAAGAGATGTTGAAGGATACCGCGCTGGTAAAATTCAATCCGCACAGCCCGGAAGATTTCGACTTTGAATCCCTTGTCGTCCTCGAACCGGATCTTGTCATTGTGAGCAGCGGTGTGAAGGATACGGCCGGCAAGAAATTGGTCGAAGAATTCAATCTTCCTGTCTACTATGTACAGGGCGGACATACCGTCAAGTACGCTTCCGTAAAATCTCAAACCGCTGAATTTGTAAAGGCGTTCGGAAAAGGCGATGCCGCTGCAAAAGGCGAGGAAATTATGAAGCGTTTTGTGGATTTGGAAGCGAAAGTGGAAAAATCCAAGGCGATGTTTGAAGGCAAGAGCGTCATGGTCATCCAATCAGGCGGAGACAGACATTTCATTCAGACAAACGGCGGAACTCTCGGCTCAATGCTCGAAATGCTCGGTTTTGTAAACGTATTTGAAAACAAAGGCAATTCCATGGTTCAACTCGACCTCGAACAGGCGCTTTCTTACAATCCTGATTTTGTTGTCTGTGTCGGCGGAGGAACATCTGAAGAACACAAGGCGATTATGGAAAAAGTATTCGCGGAAAATCCGGATTATTGGAACAGCATTGCTGCGATTAAGGACGGGAAAGTACAGTATCTTGGAATCGATTATATTGCAAACACAGGAATCCATGTGGTCGGGCACATTGAAAAACTTGTTGAATATATGACAACATTAACAGGAGGAAGACATGAGTAAGAATACATGTAAAGTTTTTAGCATTTTGTTGGCCGGCGTGGTTCTGATTTCTTCGCTTACAGCTTGCGGATCAGGGAACACGGGCACAACAACGGCAGCCACAACAGGCACGACACTCGCACAGTCGCAGTCGTCCGAGAATACCACGACGACGGAGGCGACAACGGTCGCGACTACGACCACGACGGAGATGGCGAAAAATCCGGAGAATGAGAAATTTGTTCTGGAATATCCGGCGGATATGCAGGAGAAAGGATTCAAAGAGCCTCTGGTATTGGAAAAGCGCCCTCAGCGCGTCGTATGTCTCACCGCTTCGCCGGTACTCGCACTCTATGAGATGGGTGTCAACATGGTCGGTATTCCGAAGAGCAGAATCATCAAATGGCCGGAAGAGCTTGTGAACAATGTGGAAATCATTCCGTTCAGTCCGATGAGCCCGGAAGATTTCGACTTCGAGTCTCTGGTGGTTTTGGAACCGGATCTCGTCATTCTGACATCGGGCTCCAAGGATTCCGCCGGCAAGAAGATCACCGAAGAATTTAAGATTCCCGTGTACTACCTCATGGGTGGTCACAGCGTGAAGTACAGCTCTGTTAAATTGCAGACGGAGCAGCTGGTAAAAGCTTTCGGTACGGGTGATGCGGAAGAGAAAGGAAAAGCGCTTATGAAGCGTTTCGACGACTTGGAAGCGAAGATTGCGAAAGTGAAGGACTCCTTCAAGGGCATTAAGGTCATGGTGCTCGCATCGAGCGGAGATAAACACTTTATTCAGCCGAAAGGCGGTACGCTCGGTTCCATGCTCGACATGCTCGGCTTCGAGAACGTGTTCCAAAACGAGAAAAACAGCATGGTGCAGCTCGATATGGAGCAGGCACTCTCTTATGAGCCGGACTATGTCGTATGCGCAGGCGGCGGAACACCGGAGCAGCACAAGGAATTGATGCAGAAAGTCTTTGCGGAAAATCCGGATTATTGGCACACCATCTCCGCAATCAAGGAGGGCAAAGTGCTCTACCTCGGGGTTGAATATGTCCCAAGTGCGGGAATCAACGTGATCGACAATATCTCAAATCTCGTAGACTACATGGCGGAACTCACCGGTGTGAAGGTCGAATAGAGACGGCAATGCTGCGTGAAGCAAATGCCGATGATGTAAATGAAGTTTAATAAAATAGTGAGGTTGCATATGTAACCTCATTATTTTATCAAGAATGATGATGTTTATTGAAAGAGAATCGGAGCAAAATTTATGGTAGTAACAAAAAAAAGAATGAATCGAACGGGCAATTCCCTGCTGCGTATCAGTATGGTCTGGACGATTTTGCTGATGGGCATCGTAGCCATGCTGATGATTTCCGTAGTAATCGGGAGTTCGCATCTTTCTTTGGAGCAGATATTTCGCGCGCTTATGGAGGAAGGGAAGAGCACGGTTAAGGTCATTGTGATGCAGCTCAGAATTCCGCGTGCATTGGCGACCTTGATTGTCGGAGCTTGCCTTTCCACGGGCGGGGCGCTTCTGCAATCCGTGATGAAAAACCCGCTGGCGGATCCGGGCAGCATCGGTGTAAGTGCGGGAGCGAGTACCGCGGCGATTACGGTACTTCTCATCTATCCCGGACTGACGTATTCCGTTCCGCTGTTCGCCTTCGGGGGTGCGGCACTGGCTTGTGTGCTGATCTACGTCATGGCTTGGAAGGGCGGAGTCGACCCGGTGCGCATTATTTTGTCCGGTGTCGCGGTCAACTCCGTACTCGGGGGATACAGTGCATTCCTCCAGCTTCAGAATGCGGACAATCTGTCCGGTGTTCTGGCGTTTATGAACGGAAGTTTTGCAGGGGTGACCTGGACGGATTTGAGCGTCATTGCCATCTATGCGGCGTTCGGCTTGACCATTTCGTTCCTGTGTATCAAGAACGCCAATGCACTTCAGCTCGGGGATGAGATGGCGAAGAATCTCGGCGTCAGAGTCAACGGCAGCCGTATTGTCCTGTCCGCGGTTGCGGCATTCCTCGCAGCCGCAACGGTTGCGAAGGTGGGAATGATCGGTTTTGTCGGACTGGTCGCGCCTCATATTTCGAGGATGCTCGTCGGATCGGACTACAAGGTCCTCGTGCCGACGTCCGTGCTCACGGGCGGACTGATGGTGCTTCTGGCGGATACGGTCGGAAGAACCGTCTGGCCGGGAACGGAAATCCCGGTAGGGGTCATGATGAGTGTGTTCGGAGGTCCGTTCTTCCTTTACATGCTGAGAAAGAGAGGTAATTTCAATGGAGCTTAATGTTTGTGATCTGCAGGTCGGATATGGTGAGCGTGTCATTGTCGACAATTTCAGTTTGAACATCAAGCACAACAAGATTACCACCATTATCGGGCCGAACGGTTCCGGGAAATCTACGATTCTCAAAGCCATCACGAGGCTGATCAAGTATCAGCAGGGAAAGGTGGTTCTCAACGGAAACGACATTATGGCGATGAAGCCGAAGGAGCTGGCGCGCATTATCGGTGTGCTGCCGCAGTTGCATAAGGCTCCGTCCGATTTCAGGGTTAAGGAACTCGTCGGATACGGCAGAATGCCGCATCAGAATCTTTTTTCGCGTATGAGCGAGGAAGATGAGAAGATTGTGCAATGGGCGATGGAAGTCACGGGGACATGGCAGTTCAAAGACAAGTCCATCTACGAGATCTCCGGGGGTGAATCGCAGAGGGTTTGGATTGCAACGGTTCTCGCGCAAAAACCGGATATGCTCTTTCTGGACGAGCCGACGACCTACCTGGATATCGCGCATCAAATCGAGACCATGCAGCTTGTGAAACGGCTCAACAAGGAGACCGGAATCGGTGTCGTAATGGTGCTGCACGATTTGACACAGGCACTGGAGATCAGCGACCACGTCGTTGTCATAAAGGAAGGCAGAAAGTACGGTGAAGGTGCGCCGGAGAAC
>JAUMXJ010000098.1:0-1914 GCA_030529205.1 Bacillota bacterium
ATGCGGATGCCTCGGACGCGGATGCTTCGGATGTCGCCCCTTCTGATGCGGAAGGCGCGGATTCGACAGCGGAATCGGCGGTGGAATCCGTTGTCGTCATATATTCAGAAGTTTGATTCGACGCATTGCCGCAGGAAGATAAGGCAAGTACGAATACCAATAATAGACCCCATGTATACCTTTTTCCGATTGACATATTCCCTCTTTTCACGACTGCTTTCAACACGATACGCATTGCGAAGAATGCAAATAAATCTATTCGAATGGATTAGTAAATGTTCAAACGTTCAGAATCGATCATGTCCTTGTTGATGTCCTCTTCCCATGACTTGGGCACGGAGATGATCTCCGGCACACCGTCGCTGATAAAGCGATTTTCGGGATTCTGCTCGTAGATATCCATCCACCAATGCATTTGGAATTCCATCTCCCCACATTGTACTCTGTTGATTCCGCGCGGATTAATGCCTTTGATATAAAGCGGCCATGTCGGTCTCCAACCCACAAGCAGCAGGACTTTGTTTTCATATTTTTGATCCTTGTACTCTCCGCTCACCGCATAATCTTCCAATTCTTTTACCGGAGCGATGCCGTAGGGAAGCGCAATGCTGTTCATGTCGATTTTTCCGTTGATGGCCTTGTAATACTTCACGTTTTTCCCGATGCTCTCCTGCACGCCTGCAGCGTTCAGACTGTCGAGAGATTCGTGTCCGAAGGTGTGGTTGCCGATTTCATAGCCGTTTTCGAGCAGGTAGTTCAGCTTCCATTCCAAATGCTCGGACTCTCCGAATGCGTAGGCGTTCAGATAAAAGATGGCATTGCGCCCGAAATCCGGATGTTTGCGATAGAATTCATCCAAAATCCCGACCGCACAGTTCGGATCCGGAATGAGCTCTCCTTTTTCATTTCTCGCAACTTTAAAATGGGAAATATCCCCGTCATCGAATGTAAATACCACCGGAGTGGTTCCTGCAGGAATATCGAAGTGGGAATTCATATAGTCCGTCATGGACACGGAGCGGAATCCCTTTTCATAAAGAAGCTCCAAATCTTTCTTAAAACTTGCGACGGAGCGGTCGTATTCGAGGTCGGTGTCGCCGATGCGGTGATACATCAGCACCATAATCTCGCCCAGCTCGTTCGGCTTAATCTTCTCCGTATCGATGCCGCTCTTCAGATCGACGGTCGTCGTCTCCGATGTCGTGGTCGTAACTTCGACAATATCGTTTGTCACCGTCGGTACGGTTACATCGACGGTCGGATTGTCCGAAGTCAAAAATTTTGCATAAACAAACCATCCCGCAATCAATACCAGGATGACCGCTATCCCTGTAAACAGTCTTTTCCCGTAGTTCATACTTCACCTTCTTTCAAAATATGCAAGACATCAAACATTTCTTTTTCGGTCGTCGCCATATTGATTCGTCGTCTTGCCTCGGCAGCGCCTTTCACATTTTTGGTATACCAGGATGCGTGCTTACGCATCTCGAACACCGCACGACTGCCCTTGTATGCAATTAATTTTTTAAAATGGATGATTGCTGTCTCGTATCTGTCGGGAACGGATTGCGTCGTCTCTTTGCGTCCCTCGAGTACGCGCTCGGTCTCTCCCAACAAAAAAGGATTGCCCATCGCCGCCCTCGCAATCATGACCCCGTCGCACCCCGTCTCCGCCACCATTTTTACGGCATCTTCGGAAGAACAGATGTCTCCGTTTCCGATAACGGGAATCCCGACCGCCTCCTTCACTTTTCGAATATAATCCCAATCGGCTCTGCCGCCGTACTCCTGGGACTTGGTTCGCGCGTGAAGGCATAGTCTCGTCACGCCTACCGACTCGCACATTTTGGCAAACTCCACACAGTTGATTGAAGAAAAATCCCATCCCAATCGAAATTTGACCGATACGGGCTT
>JAUMXJ010000098.1:1929-5018 GCA_030529205.1 Bacillota bacterium
AGCGGAGCCGTCGCCATTTGCCACGATTTTCTTTGCCGGGCATCCGCAATTGATGTCAATCCCTTTGCAGGTCAGCTGATTGAGCTCATCAGAGACCGCCTTCAGCACCTCGGGATCGCTTCCGAAAATTTGACAGAGCTCATCCGGCTCCGTCTCAATAATTTCAAATGTCTTGTGATTCCTATGATGAAGAGCGTTAATCGAGACCATTTCAGATGTCATGACTCCGTCAAAGAACAATCTGCACACCTCTCGAAACGCTCTGTCCGTCACTCCCGCCATCGGGCCTAAAAAAACTTTCTCACCCATCCGTCGCTCGATCCTTACGCTCCGTTCGTGATTCCTGCAGAATGTCCTCTGCTTTTTTTGGCATTCATATGATAGAGCATATTCAATCCTTCCAATGTGAGGTTGCGATCGATGAGATCGATCTCCTCACTGCCTTCCACAATCAAGGATGCGAATCCTCCCGTAGCGATGACCTTGATGTCCGACGGGGAAATCTGATCCGTGCACAACTCTTCTTTCATCTTGGTGACAATGCGATCCACGCTGCCGACATAACCGAAGAAGATTCCCGCCTGGACACTTTGATTGGTGTTGGTGCAAATGACTTTATCCATTTTGATCAGTTCCACTCTCGTCAACTTCGCCGCTTTTTCATAAAGTGCTTCGGAAGAGATTTTAATCCCCGGTATGATGGAACCTCCAAGATACTCCGCGTCTTTACTGATCGCACAAAAGGTTGTCGCGGTTCCAAAATCGACGATGATCAGCGGTGCGCCGTACTTGCGGACACCGGCAACCGCATTGACAATACGGTCCGCTCCCACCTGCTTCGGATTCTCGTATCGCACGTGAATCCCCGTCTTGGTGCCGGGTCCGATCACCATCGGCTCCATCCCGAAGTACTTCTGCGTCATGTGAAGCATGGAAAACATGACTTGCGGAACCACCGAGGAAATCACGATGTCCGAGATGTCCTTCCTGGTCAGGCCTTCATTCTGCAGCAACTGATATACAATAATGCCGAGTTCGTCGGAACTTCTTCTGCTGTCCGTCTGTACACGCCAACTGGCGAGAAGATTGTCCTCTTTGAAGACGCCGATGACAATATTGGTGTTCCCTATATCAAATGTTAGTAGCACGTTTCCTCCTCAGTGTCACCTCGCCGGCAAACACTTTCTTATACTCCCCTGTGCTCAGTTCGACAATCAATGCACCGTCGGTATCGATGTCTCTGGCAATGGCAAGATATCCATCCCGGTCATGCACATTGTGAACTTCCACTTCACTGTTTATTGTAGCAGAATACATCTTTGCCAAATCAATAAAAATGGATTTGTCTCTCGAAAAATAATGGCGCACGGTACTTCCCACACTCTCCATCATCAGGCGCATGCCTCTCTCGAGGTCGTCCTTCGGAGAATGCCCGAATGCAAACGATACATCTTTCGACGATACGTCTTTCAGGGAAATGGCGGTCCTGCTCAAATCACCCGCAAAGCTCCGCGTCAGATTGAGACCTGCTCCCACCACCACATAGTTCATCCCGTTTTCATTGATGATCAACTCGCTCAGAATGCCGCATACTTTTTTCCCGTCAATGAGGACATCATTCGGCCATTTGAGCATGGCGTCATACCCCATCTCTCTGAGCGAGCGGCATACGGAAGCCCCTGCCGCAATGGTCAAGGCACCGACATGCTCGAGGGCGCGCACGACAAAACTCATGTAAATGCCGCTTCCCTCCTCGGAATCCCATGTGCGACCGAGTCTGCCTCTGCCCGCCGTCTGCTCAAGTGCCCAAAACACAGCAGAAGCGTGTGAATCACACGCTCTGCCGAATTCCGTATCGTTCAAACTGAAAGCTTTTCTCGCCTCGTCATTTGTAGAGCCGACGGACTGCCACATAAACGCGCCGTCATATCCCAGCTCTTTTGCGAGGGAAGAATACCTTCCCTTCAAAAAATCATACTCTTCCTGATTCATTTTCGTTCTCCGCATCCCTATAAATCGATATCGTCCTCTTTGTGGCCCCATTCGTGCTTTTCTCTAAAATAGTCGAGCAAGTGATCGTGTGAGAAGAGTTCAAGATTGATATCAAAGTAGGAATGTTCCGATTTTTTCCATTGAATCACACGATTCTTGATTTCGCTTTGAATATCCCAGGTGACGTCGATTTGAATCCATTTCCCGTCCACATAGCTGACATTCCATGAGTGCAGATTGAAATTCGGACCGTAGTCGTCATATTTTTCAAAACTCTTGTGATACGGCTCATAACGGATGTATCCGATTGCTTTTGTTGTAGGAATGCCCTGCAATCTCGCCAAATCCGTAAACAGAATGGTGAAGCCGTAGCATTGAGATGTCCCGTTTTGAATGATATCGACCGGGGCGTTGAAGTTCTCGCCCTGTCCGTCGACAAAGTCCTTGTTATAGACGAGTTTTGCAGTCATCCAATCGTGAATTTTAAGCAGTTTTTCTCTGTCCGTCTTTGCCCCCGCAACTATGCGATCCGAGAGGCTCTTGAGCGCCGTCTTCACTTCCGGAGACATGTAGGATGTATCGAGGTACTTGCTCGGGTCTTTCAAAGTCCGCATCACGCTCTGATTGTGCTCGTATTCACGCACGGGGAGAAAGCGATATTCGCTCCCGTTTTTCTCGATAAAGAAATAGGAATCGTAGATTGCGACATAGTCTTTCGTCGAATCGTCATCACCCGGGAACTTGTTCTCACGATTGATTCCGTACACCAACAGTCGATTGATTTTCGAATTTTTGAGATTGACCTCCATATCGAACGTCTTATCCTTTCCGAGCGAATACAGCCCGTATGAATAATCCCAGTTGAAATCCGACGCTTCCTTCTCATAGCGGTCATTGAGCACATCCCGGCTCTCCGGCATATCCTCGTCATATGCATTCCCATAGTGCAACTTTACCCAAATCTCATGAAAATCGTCATATGCCAATCTTCCCTTGAGGAAGACTTTGTTCCCTTCAATGGTGGCGATGATATAGTTGTTCGGGTCCGAGCTCGTGACAATGCGCTTTCCGCTCTCGATTCCGCTTTGATTTCCGCC
>JAUMXJ010000099.1 GCA_030529205.1 Bacillota bacterium
GATTTGATGATGGTGGCGGCCAAACAGGTGGAAGAAGCAATCTGCCGGATTGCACAAAAGGCCAGAGCGGCGGGAATACACTTGGTGCTCGCGACTCAGCGTCCTTCCGTCGATGTCATCACCGGGCTGATCAAAGCCAATATTCCGTCCAGGATTGCGTTTTCGGTTTCGTCTCAAGTGGATTCGAGGACGATTCTGGATTCTGCGGGCGCGGAGAAACTGCTCGGCAAGGGGGATATGTTGTATCATCCGGTTTCGCTCGCCAGGGCGAAGCGTGTGCAGGGCGCCTTCGTCTCTACCAAGGAAATCGACAATGTCGTGGCGTTTATACTCAGGCAGGGCTACAAGACCGAGCAGATCGCATTGGATAAGTTGCAGGGGGGCGATGCGGCTGCGGGCAATGCGGCGGGTGAAGACGAGTACTTGGAAGAAGCGATTCAATTGGTGAGGGAGACGCGCAAGGCTTCGGCATCGATGTTGCAGAGAAAGTTTTCAATCGGATACAATCGTGCGGCGAGACTGATCGACATGATGGAAGAAATGGGCGTCATCGGTCCTCAGCAGGGAAGCAAGCCAAGGGAGGTATACTGACGGTGTACCGGGTGTACACTGGATATACCGGCAATAAAGGGGAAACAATGAAAAAAATATATATTGAAAGTCTGGGATGTCCCAAGAACACCGTGGATACGGAAAATGTCCTGGGGCTGATTGACGAAGGATTTTCATATTCCGATGAACCGGAAATGGCGGACTACATCATTGTCAATACCTGTGCGTTCATTCATGATGCGGAGTCGGAGTCGTATGCATATGTGAAACAATATGCGGATTACAGACGAGACAATCCGGACTTGCGTGTCATCGTGATGGGTTGTCTGGCGCAGTCGCAGACCGAGCGTATGCTGAATGAGTACGGAGTGGATGCGGTGCTGGGCACGGGGAGTTTTCACCGTGTTTTAGATGTTCTCGCGAGATTGGAAAAAGGGGAGAGGTTTTTTGCGGTCAAAGACAGCATTGACACCGTCTTTCCGATTTTGCCGCGTGTGGTCACGACTCCGGAGCATTTTGCGTACTTGAAGATTGCGGAGGGGTGCGACAATCGCTGTACATATTGTATGATTCCGAGCCTCAGAGGGAAGTTTCGCTCGAGAAGCATTGAGGAGATTGTGGAGGAAGCGATGGCGCTGGATGTGGAAGAAGTCATTCTCATCGCACAGGATACATCCCGGTATGGAGTGGATTTATACGGAACGCCCAGTCTCGGAGCACTTTTGGAGAGATTGAACGAGGTTCCCGGAATCCGATGGATTCGGGTTCACTACTTGTACCCGGACATCTTGTCCAAGGAATTGATTGAAACTTTTTTCAGATTGGAAAAGGTTGTGAAGTACTTCGATATTCCGGTGCAGCACGTATCCGATCGAATACTGAAGCTGATGAATCGCAGGACGAGCCGCCGGGACATCGAGAGGGTCTTTCAGACAATTCGCGGAATGGAACCGATCTATGGTGAAGCTTCCATACGTACTACATTTATTGTCGGGTTTCCGGGCGAAACGGAAGAGGATTTCGAACAGTTGCTGGATTTTGTGGATCACCATCAAATCAATCGTCTTGGGGTGTTCACCTATTCGGACATGCCGAATATTCCTTCCTACAAGCTGCCGAACAAAGTGTCGCAGGACGTGATGGATGAGAGAAGAGATCGTGTGATGTTGATGCAGCAGGACAAGTCGTTCGAATTGATGGAGACTTTCATTGGAAGCGTTGTCGAGGCGGTTGTCGAAGAGTATATCGAAGATGAGGATCTTTATGTTTGTCGAACCGTTTGGGATGCACCTGAAGTCGACGGGGAGTTGTATGTGTATGCCGGTGTCGAACTGTGTATCGGGGATTTCATCCGAGTGAAGGTGACCGGCAATGCGGAATATGATCTGGTAGGAGAGTTTTATGAATATTGCGAATAAGTTGACGGTGTTGCGCATTCTGATGATTCCCGTCGTAATCGGATTTTTGTTGTACGGATATGTCCATATCGCTCTTGGGTTGTTCGTGTTTGCGACATTGACCGATTTTTTAGACGGATATCTTGCCAGAAAACTGAATATGATTACCAATTTCGGGAAGTTTATGGATCCGGTAGCGGACAAATTGCTCGTTCTTTCGGTCTTAATGTGTTTTGTCGAACTTGGAAAGCTGTCATCCGTCGTCGTCATCATTATTTTTTCGAGGGAGCTGATTATCAGTATTTTCAGAGCGATCGCGGCATCTGAAAACATTGTGATTGCGGCCGGTTTTTTGGGGAAAATCAAGACGACGGTTCAGTTTTTGATGACGATGCTGATTTTTATAGGATTCGAAGGACTGTACATGGATATAATCATTTGGGGATGTGCGGGACTGACTCTTGCGTCCGGTGCGGAATATGTGTGGAATAACAGGAAGGTGATATCGGATCTATGAAGGCGGCAATCATTTGTGTCGGAACGGAACTTTTGTTCGGTGATACGGTCAATACCAATGGCGCTTTTCTCGGCAAAATGCTTTCGCAACTTGAAATTCACACCATGCGGATGGAGGTTGTGGGAGATAATGAGGAGCGTATTGTCGAAGCACTCGAGCGCAACAGGCGGAACCATGATTTGCTGATTTTTACCGGCGGATTGGGACCGACCGTCGATGATATCACCAAGCAGGTGATTTGCAAAGCACTTGGGCTGGAACTGCAGCCCGACAGTGAATCCCTGATGAATATATACAATAAAATCGGTCCGACGATGACCAATAATAATTTTAAGCAGATTATGTTTCCGAAGGACGCCGTCATTTTAAAGAATCCTCGCGGGACGGCACCCGGCATGTTTTATAAGGCCGACGATACCTATGTCGTCCTTCTGCCGGGACCTCCGTCAGAGCTCATTCCGATGTGTGAAAACTACTTGACTCCGATTCTGAAGGAGCTTGTGGATTCGACCTTGGTTTCACAGTATCTCAATGTCTACGGAATAGGGGAATCCTCTCTCGAAGACAAGTTGAAGGATATTTTAAGTGATCAGGGAAAAGTCAAAATCGGCACTTATTTTGACGGAGAAAAGGTCACGCTGCGATTGACTTCGTCCGATGTCAACCGTCGAAGGGCATACATCGGAGAAGTGGAAGCAAAAATACGCAAGACGCTCAAGGATTTTATTATCACGGTGGACAATAATACTTTGGAAGAGCTGCTGGTGGAAACGCTGAAAGAGGCGAAAATCAAGACTGCCGTCGCGGAAAGTTGTACAGGCGGCCTTCTCGCTTCAAAAATCACAAGCGTCTCGGGCGCTTCGCAGGTTTTTAATCTGGGAATAACGGCGTACTCCGTGGCAGCCAAAAACAAGCAGCTCGGGGTCGACCGCATGACAATAGAAAATCACGGCGCTGTCAGTCCTCAAGTGGCGCATCAGATGGCGCGCGGGATTTCGCTCATCAGCAATTCGGAACTGACCTGTTCGATAACCGGACTTGCCGGGCCGAAGGGGGACGGTACCAAAGCAAAGGTCGGAACCGTGATTATCGGAATCTGGTATCGCGGTGATTTTGAACACTATGAATATCACTTCAAAGGGGACCGCAAGAGAATACGCAATCTTGCAACGTCCAGGGCATTGGTTCATCTGACCAGAAAAGCCATCGCCATCATGCACAGAAGCAAAATGAAATCGTCCTGACAAAAGATATCTTGACATAAGAACAAATGTTCGGTATATTATAAAAAGAACATTTGTTCTTTTACTTAGACAACTCAGATTGACATAATTTACAATATATGGTATTTATATTGTGCAGTTTTATTACGGAGGAAGAATGGAAGATAAAATCAAAGCATTGGAACAGGCGCTCGCTCAAATTGAAAAAGCTCACGGTAAGGGCTCCATTATGCGTCTTGGAGACAGTACATCCATCGGACAGGTGGAAGCATATCCGACAGGTTGCATAGACCTTGATATCGCACTGGGAATCGGCGGAATCCCGAAGGGAAGAATCATTGAAATTTTCGGACCTGAATCTTCGGGTAAGACAACCGTTACATTGCATATGATCGCAGAAGTCCAGAAAAGAGGCGGGATTGCGGCTTTCATCGACGCCGAGCATGCCTTGGATCCGACCTATGCAAAGCGCATCGGCGTCAACACCGATGAGTTGATTGTTTCTCAGCCTGATAACGGAGAGCAGGCGCTGGAAATCACCGAGGGACTTGTTCGATCCAATGCCGTGGACATCATTGTAATCGACTCTGTTGCAGCATTGGTTCCGAAGACCGAGCTCCTCGGCGACATGGGCGACTCGCATGTCGGTTTACAGGCGAGACTGATGTCGCAAGCACTCAGAAAACTGACCGCCATCATCAATCGAAGCAATTGCGTCGTCGTCTTCATCAACCAATTACGTATGAAAATCGGGGTCGCTTATGGAAATCCCGAGACGACAACCGGCGGTAACGCATTGAAATTCTATGCATCTGTGAGAATTGACGTCAGAAAAGGCGAGGCAATCAAAAAAGACGGTGAAATAGTCGGAAATAAGACGAAAGCAAAAATTGTGAAAAACAAAGTTGCTCCGCCATTCAAAAGTGTCGAGTTTGATATAATGTACGGTACCGGAATTTCAATGATCGGAAGCATCATCGACGCGGCTGCCGAGGCGGGAATACTGAAAAAATCAGGTTCCTGGTATTCCTTTGAAGAGAACAAAATCGGAAACGGTAGAGAAAATGTGAAAGAATACTTGGAAGAACATCCGGAGCTTCTCGAGCAAATTGAAGATGCGGTTAGGGAGCATTATCATTTAAAATAGTTTTCCGGGAAACTCTTTGCTGAGAGCGACCCTTTTAAATTGATGTTCCAATTTCGTGTCTTCCCTTCATAATTGTTATGATAATTATGATTGACCTAGTAATAATAATGTAATATAATTATTCTGGTCACTTGTGACAGCTTTTTTGTGTCATCTGTGACGAATCTATATAAG
>JAUMXJ010000100.1 GCA_030529205.1 Bacillota bacterium
GCTATGTCAAGACTTTATAGATTAGAATTAAGGAGAAACACGAGCATATGAATTTGAAGTTTTTTGAAAAATTGATTGCAACACCGTCTCCGTCCGGAAACGAAGCGGAGATACAGAAACTCTGGATCAACGAAATGAAAAAATACGCCGATATCACAACGGACGAGGCGGGGAATGCGACCGCGAGCCTCAATAAAGATGCCTCCTACGGTGTCTTGTTTGCGGCACATTGTGATGAGATTTCATTTATGGTCAAACATATCGACGACAGCGGTTATATAACGGTGTCCGCGATAGGCGGAATCAGCGCCAAGCCGGCAATCGGAAGCAGGGTTCGCATATACGGAAAGAAGATGATCAAGGGTGTTGTCGCCGTTCCGCCGGAGCATAAGGGCGGACAAAAGGGTGATTTGGACGTCGACAGTCTCACCATCGATACCGGTGCGAAAGACGGTAAGGAACTGAGGAAAATCGTCCGAGTGGGGGATTATGTTCTGTACGATCTCGACTTGGATTACTTGCAGGATCGCAATGTGATGGGAAGAGCACTGGACAACCGTACGGGACTCTTTATCATGTCGGAGGTCGTGAAAGCGCTTTCCAAAGAAAAAATAAATGTGGCGTTTCATGCGGTCAGCACCGTAAACGAGGAAACCAATCAGGGCGGTGCGTATTTTGCAACTTCCCGGATTCAGCCTAAGATGGCAATTGCATGCGATGTGACTTTTGCAACCGACGATCCGACTTCCTCCAAAAGTAAGGACGGGGATGTCAGACTCGGCGGAGGACCTGTCCTGGCACACGGTCCGCAAGTGAGCAGAAAAATCAACGAAATGCTTGAACATGTCGCTAAAAAATCGAAGCTGAACGTACAGTTTGAGCTTGCACCGCGAAGAACCGGAACGGATGCGGATACAATGCGTTTTACAGGCACAGGGGTTCCGGTTGCGTTGATTTCGCTACCGCTTCGCTACATGCATTCACCAAGTGAAGTCGTCAGCTTGAAAGACATGGAGGCGGAAATCAAACTGATCGTCGAGTTTGTCAGATCTTTGAACGGGGATGAGAATCTGAGTCCGCTGTCATAGAGGGATGGACTGTCCACATAAACGGCAAGATGAAAGCACAATAAAAAATGCAGGGAGCGCGGAAGACGGTGTACCTGCATTTTTTTGTATATATTTTGGTATATTCTTTGTATATCCGCCGACAGCGGATTAATAGTATCGTTTGATTTCTTTCTCGAAAGCCAGAGGTACGAGGCCTGTTGCGACAAAGCACGAGATTGTAAAGTAGAGAAACGGATAGGGCTTGAAAAAATAGTATATGGCGACAAAGGTGGCGGCGGTCACAATCAGACCGAAAAACATTCTTCCCGCCGCTGCGATAACGGTCCTCGCCGGGCCGAATCCGACATATAGGATTTCAAACAATCTCCCCGCAGTGATTCCGATTATCGCCCATGCGGCATTTGTAAAATCTTGATTGCGTGAGAACGGCGTAAAGAAGAGAATAACGGTAACCAGCAGGGCGAGACAGCCCATCAGAAACTCATTGGTCAAACGGTCCGCTACATAAAGAAAACCGGAGACAATCATTCCCACGGTAATCCCGTAGATAACATCCTTCGGCCAGTGCACACCCAGGTAGAGACGGGAAGCGGCAACCAGGACGGTAAACAAAATGCCGAATGCAATCATTTTTTTAGATGTCTTGAGGCTTAGGTAGGTGAAAAACGAAGAGGCGCTTTGAGAGTGACCGCTCGGAAAAGAGTATCCGCCCGCCGTTTCCTTCCCGAATGCATCAATATCCAATGTTTCAAACGGTCTGGGAGCTTTAAAATGCTCCTTGATCAGGGAGTTGACACATGTCGAAAAAAGCAGCGTCACACCGATGCCATACCCCAGTTTTTTGTCGATGCACCAGTAAATTACACAGAAAAACAGCAAGAACGCCCATTTGTCGGCGAGAAGGGTAATCATATAAAAAATGCCATCCAATAACGGATTCCTGATCCCTTGAAAAAACTCTAAAATCATCTGTTCCATGGTATTCATGATAGCAGTTTGAAAGCAATAAATCAAATGAAGATGAACGGAAATTCTATATTCCGTGAATAAATGAAATGCGGGGGAATACTTTCCCCGGAAGATTGACTAGCTTGATTTTTTTTACTATGATTGAGTGTGGAGGAGAATAATGAAATTATCAAACAGGCTGCTTGCCATGCAGGAGAGCCCTATCAGGAAACTTGTGCCTTATGCGGATAAGGCAAAGAAAGAAGGAAAAAAGGTTTATCATTTGAATATCGGACAGCCCGATATCGAAACTCCGAAAGAGTTTTTGGCTGCGATTCGCGCATTTGATGAGAAGGTGATAAAGTATTCGAATTCCAAAGGCGATGCGAAACTCATCGATGCCATTGTTGCGTATTATAAACGAATCGGAATCGAGTTTGAGAGCGACGATATTCTGATTATGAACGGAGGTAGTGAGGCGATTCTGTTTGCACTCATGGCGGTTGCCGATGAAGGCGACAATATCCTCGTTCCGGAGCCTTTTTATACCAATTATGGTGGCTTCGCCGTACCGGCAGGTTTGTCGATCAAACCGATTACGACTCTTGCAGAAAACGCATTCCGTCTTCCTTCCTATGACGAAATGGCGTCTCTTGTAGACGGAAAGACAAGGGCAATCCTTCTTTCGAATCCGGGAAACCCAACCGGTGCAGTGTATTCGAAGGAGGAAATCGAAGCCGTTGCGCGTCTTGCAAAAGAAAAGGAATTGTTTATCATTGCGGATGAAGTTTACAGAGAATTTGTCTACGATGATTTAAAATACACCAGCTTCGGCGAAATGAAGGACATTGCGGATCGTGTCATTATTGTGGATTCGGTTTCCAAAAGGTATTCCGCATGTGGAGCGAGAATGGGCTCGATCGCTTGTAAGAACAGAGAATTGGTAAAGGGAGTTCTCAAGCTTTGTATGGGAAGACTTTGTGTTCCGACTCTCGAGCAAGTGGGAGCTACAGCTCTTTATGAGATTGATATGAGTTATTTTGCTCCGATCAAGGAAGAGTATACCAAGCGCAGAGATATTGTATTTGAGGCACTTCAAAAAATGGAAGGTGTTATTTGCGAAAAGCCGCGCGGTGCCTTTTATGTGATCGCGAAGATGCCGGTGGATGATGCCGAGAAATTCGTGATCTGGATGATGGAAAACTTCGATATCGACGGAGAAACGCTGATGTTTGCTCCTGCAGAGAAGTTCTATGCAACACCGAATATGGGAAAAAATGAGGCGCGTCTCGCATATGTCCTCAATGCGGAAGATTTGAAGAAAGCAATGAATATCCTCGATAAGGCATTGAAAGCTTATCCGGGCAGAACAATCTAAGGAGATCGGAATGAAGGAATTATCTAAAAAGTATTTGGGAATCGCCCCTTCTTTGACTTTGGAAATCACGGCAAAAGCGAATGAGTTGAAGGCAAAGGGAGAAAATATTGTCAGTTTCAGTGCAGGTGAGCCTGATTTTAACACTCCGGAGAATATTAGAAACGTTGCCATCGCACGTATCAATGCCGGCGGAAACGGGTATACCGCAGCTTCGGGTCTGCTGCCGCTTAAAAAGGCGGTCGCTGCAAAGTTGTTGAAAGACAACGGATTGACCTATGATCCGTCGCAAATTGTGATTTCAAACGGTGCAAAGCACGCGATTTCAAATGCGCTTTTGGCGATTACAAATCCCGGAGATGAAGTCATTGTACCGAGCCCATACTGGGTAAGCTATGAAGAACTTGTGAAAATGGCGGGCGGAAAGCCTGTAATGGTTTCCGGACGACCTGAGAACAGTTTCAAAGTGACTGCGGAAGAAGTCGAAAAACACATCACTTCGAAGACTGTCGCCCTGATGATCAACAGCCCGAACAACCCGACCGGTGCGGTTTACACCAGAGAGGAGTTGGAGGCGCTCGGTGCTGTCGCAACCAGACATGATTTGCACATCATCTCCGACGAAATTTACGAAAAGCTGATTTACGGTGCGGAGCATGTCAGCATAGCAAGTCTTTCAGAGGATTTATACAATAGAACCGTCGTCATCAACGGTCTCAGTAAGGCTTATGCCATGACAGGATGGAGAATCGGTTACAGCGCATGCGATCCGAAGCTTGCAAAAGTCATTGCAAATATTCAGTCTCATGAGACATCCAATCCGAACACCATTGCCCAATATGCCGCAATCGAAGCACTCGAATCACCTGAAAGTGAAAAGTCGGTCGAGGAGATGAGAAAAGCATTTGAAAAACGAAGAGATATGATGATTGAACTCATCAAGCAGATTCCCGGCGTGAGTTATGTTTCTCCTGACGGTGCATTCTATGTGATGGTCAATGTCTCGGCTTATTACGGCGAGAAAAACGGGTTTGATACATCCATTTCATTCGCTTCCCGTCTGCTTCAGGATGAAAAAGTGGCGGTTATTCCGGGAATTGCATTCGGAGCGGATGATTATATCAGACTCTCCTACGCGACTTCGGAAGAGAATATTCGCACGGGACTTGAGAGAATTACGAAATTTATCAAAGGATTAAAATAATAGACCGGATGCAGAATACGAATTTTGTAAATATTGATGATTTTTATGTGCGTAACGAAGTCGCGATTGCGAAGATTCGCGGCAGAGTTTTCGGCAATATGTCCGCACATATTGAAACATACGGTTGTCAAATGAATGAGCATGACTCTGAGAAACTCAGGGCCATGCTCACTGATATGGGCTACTCCGTCGCGGGGGGATTTGAGGACGCGGATCTGATTTTGTTCAACACCTGTTGCGTGCGTGAAAATGCCGAACTGCGTGTTTACGGGAACTTGGGTCGGGTCAAACACCTGAAGAAAAAGAACCCCAATCTGCTCGTCGTGATATGCGGTTGTATGATGCAGCAGCCGCATGTTGTGGAAGAAATCAAGAAAAAATACTCTTTTGTCGAT
>JAUMXJ010000101.1 GCA_030529205.1 Bacillota bacterium
CATGTCCTGGATCGATCTGCTCGGACGGGCGCTCGGAAAAGAAGGTAAGGCGACACATATCCGCGAGTACGGCAATCAGGTTCTGGAAGAAATCGCACAGAGAACCAAGGATGTCAAGGAGGAAGATAAGCCGCGTGCGCTGCTTCTCATCAACTACAATGAATCGGGCAAGTCGACTTCCGGAAAGAAACAATTTGCGCGCTTCCAGCTGGAAGCTTCAGGTGCAAGGCATGTGGCTGCGGATGTGGAAGAAACGTTTATCCAGCTCGATATGGAGCAAATCTACAGCTGGAATCCGGATGTCATCTACATTACGACATTCTCGCAAATGATGCCGGTAGATCTGTACAACAATACGGCTGTAGAGGGAGATGATTGGAGCGTGGTTAAGGCGGTTCAGGATAAGAGAGTACACAAGTTCCCGCTCGGGATTTTCCACTGGTATCCTCCTTCAGCGGACGCACCTCTCGCATTGCTGTGGCTCGCGAAAAACAATCACCCGGATCTCTTTGCCGATGTGGATTTGAATCAGAGAGTGAAAGAATACTATAAAGAAATGTACGAAATTGAATTGACGGATGAAGAAGTGGAGTCTATTTTCGCCTCGACGAGAGACGCTGCAAATCAATAGAGGGGATACCGGCTGACGTGAATAAGAAAAAATGGTTGTGGACGGTGTGGATCGCACTGCCGATTCTGACAGGAATGGCGGTCTGGATATTCGGAAGATATCAGATCTCTCCGTCCAGAGTGATCAATGTCGTCTATCAGTGGATTACACAGGATCCGAATATCAACAAAGCCGACTACCTGGTCGTAATCTCCATAAGACTGTCGCGTATTATCCTCGCGCTCATCATCGGTATGGGTCTGTCCGTATCCGGTGTAGCCTACCAATCTTTGTTCAGCAATCCTCTGACGACGCCGGATATACTTGGTGTCGCCTCCGGAGCCGCTTTCGGAGCGGCTCTGGGGATTTTGAACGACATGAGTCCGTGGATGATTCAGCTTGTCGCCGTGTTGTTCGGTGTCCTGGCTGTCGGAATCTCCGTCCTGCTCTCCTTCATGAAGGGGAAGCAAAGCCCGATTATGCTGGTGCTTTCCGGGATTGTGGTTACATCGGTGTTCAGCGCCCTTCTCTCATCGGTGAAATTTGTCGCCGATCCTCAGAGCAAGCTTCCCGAGATTACATTTTGGCTGATGGGAAGTATGAGCGGCGCGTCTTTCAAGAATATTATGTTTTATGCTCCCGCCATTGTGATATGTAGCGGCATCATCTATGCGCTGAGATGGAAGCTGAATATTCTCGCTCTGAACGAGGATGAGGCGATATCGCTCGGAATCGACCTCAAATGGCTGAAAGGGATTATCATCGTATGCGGAACCGTCATCACCGCGAGCAGCGTGGCGCTCTGCGGTATGATCGGTTGGGTGGGTCTTCTGATTCCGCACATCAGCCGGATGCTGCTCGGGGTCAATACGAAAATGCTCGTTCCGGCGAGTATGAGTCTCGGTGCGGTCTTCATGGTGCTCGTCGATACCCTCGCGCGCACGATTTCTTCTTCGGAAATTCCGATCGGAATTTTGAGCAGTCTCTTCGGTGCGCCGATCTTTATCTTAATACTCAGAAGAACGAAAGGAGCTTTGCAATGAAATTTGAAGTGCGCAACGGATGCTTTTGTTGGAATGCGGGACGCAGAGTTCTTTCGAATGTCCATTTCTCCGTAGGGGAAGGGGAGGTGCTCGCCGTACTCGGGCCGAACGGAATCGGAAAAACCACTCTGCTTCGGGCGTCCATGGGATTTTTGAACTGGACGGACGGCGGAAGTTATATCGACGGCAGGGACATCAGAGAGTTCGGTCAAAAAGAATTGTGGAAGGGCATCTCCTATGTTCCGCAGGCAAAATTTCCGAGTTTTGCTCTCACGGCGATCGACATGACCGTCCTCGGTCGAAATCCCTACCTGCGACTGCTCTCGAGTCCCGGGGAGGAGGATTACCGCATGGCGGAATCCGTGCTTGAGAGATTGGGCATTTCACATTTGAGAGACGTGGCGGTCAACCGTATGAGCGGCGGAGAGCTGCAGATGGTGTTGATCGCACGTGCGCTCGTCAGCGAGCCGAGACTGTTGATTCTGGACGAACCGGAGTCGAATCTCGACTTTGCCAATCAACTCAGGATTTTGCATGTCATCAGGGAGCTGGCGGAGAAAGACGGGATTTCCTGTATCTTCAACACACATTATCCGCAGCATGCCTACCGTATTGCTCACAAAGCGCTTTTGCTCGGAAGGGACGGAAGAAATATCTTCGGAAAGGTGGAAGAAATCCTGACGGAGCAAAATATCAGGGACTTCTTCTCGGTGGAATCCCGGCTTCATCGTGTGGAGGACGAGGCGGAATCCTGGATGACGATTACGCCGCTTCACCTGGTAAAGGAGGAGGGACAATAATTCCGAACATAAAGAACGAAAAAATTTTCTCAAAACATTGCGTATGAAAAATATTTTTGCTATGATACACGAGCTGACATTGTGTTGTCGGCTAAAAAATGTGGCGAACGGTAAAAAGCGCGTAACTATAAATTAGTCCTTGACGAAAAAATAGTGGCAGTGCTATAATATTCCGTACGCTTGTTGCATTTGGCATCGTATCAATAGAGGAGGAAGTATGAGAGTCAACATCACAATGGCATGTCAGGACTGCAAGAACAGAAACTACAACACAGCAAAAAACAAGAAAAACGATCCTGACAGAATCGAGATGAAAAAGTATTGCAGAGTTTGCAAGAAGCATACTATGCACAAAGAAACCAAGTAGGAGACCACTATGTCAGCGAATATGAACAAAGAGAAAAAGCCGAGCTATCTTAAAAATGTTCGCAGTGAAATGCGAAAAGTATCATGGCCTACCAAGAAAGAAGTGATCAACTACACAAGTGTAGTGCTTATCATGTGTGCGTTTGCCGCAACCGTGATAGGAGTGATGGATTTCGGTTTCAAAGCGCTTTTCAAACTATTTGTATAGAAAGGATTTTGCAATGTTGAACAATGGCAATGTCGAAAATGATAACGCAGAAAATCTGAAAGTAGGAATCGAGTATGACGGTGGAAATGATGACTGTGACTTTGACATTGATGATGATCCAAATAGTCAGGCGGAATGGTTTGTAATCCACACATATTCGGGACATGAAAAAAAAGTAAAGAGCAGCATCTTAAAAATTGTACAGAGTAAGGGTATGCAGGATCAAATCCTCAAAGTGAATGTGCCCACTCAGAAGATAAAGACCATTAAGATTGTGCCGGCGAAATCTGCGGAAGCCATCAAAAAAGGGAAGAAGCAGGAAACCAAGGAAGAGGAAAGGCATCGTATTATTTTTCCGGGCTATGTGTTCGTGAAAATGATACACAATGATCAGACTTGGTTCCTGGTTCGAAATACCAGGGGCGTCACAGGTTTTGTGGGAGCCGGAACCAAACCGACACCGCTGACCAGAGCGGAAATGGAGGACATGCACCTCGTGAGAAGAGCGGTCGTCTCCGATTTCGAAGTGGGCGAAGTGGTGGAAGTTGTGGAAGGCATGTTTAAAAACAACGAAGTGACTGTCGTCGAGGTCTATCCGGAGCGACAGACCCTAAAAGTGTTGACACCTATGCTAAATGCGCATGCAGAACTCAAGTTTAGTATGGTTCAAAAAATAAAGAAGTAGGAAGTGAAAAATGGCAAAGAAAGTTACCGGAATGGTAAAACTTCAGATCCCTGCCGGAAAAGCGACACCAGCTCCGCCGGTAGGTACAGCCCTGGGTCCTCAAGGGATCAATATCATGCAGTTTGTAAAAGAGTTTAATGCTAAGACTGCCGGACAAGAGGGCATGGTGATTCCTGTGGTTATTACCGTTTATCAGGACAAATCTTACTCATTTATCACAAAGACACCTCCGGCTGCGAACCTTCTTGTAAAAGCTGCTGGAATTGAAAAAGGTTCAGGAGAGCCGAACAAGAAAAAGGTGGCTACTGTGAAAAGAGCTAAGGTGAAGGAAATTGCCGAAACCAAAATGAACGATCTGAATGCAGCTTCCGTAGAAGCAGCGATGAGAATGATCGAAGGTACGGCTAGGAGTATGGGCATCGTAGTAGAAGACTGATGATTTGCCTGCGGGCGAATATACGGTCTTTCAGTGGTGCCTGAGAAGTGGGAGGAAATCCGCTAAACCACAGGAGGAAAAATGAGAAACAAGGGAAAGCGTTTTAGCACGGTTGCCGCTCTCGTAGATGCACATAAGCTTTATGATGCGGACGAGGCGATCAAGCTCGTGAAAGAAACGGCTAAAGCGAAGTTTGATGAGACCATTGAAATTCACATTAAGCTTGGCGTTGACGGAAGACATGCAGACCAGCAGATCAGGGGCGCAATCGTTCTTCCACATGGAACCGGTAAGACAAAGAGAGTGCTCGTAATCGCAAAAGGCGACAAGGCTGACGAAGCTGCGAAAGCCGGAGCGGACCACGTAGGCGCGGAAGACATGATTCAGAAGATTCAAGCGGAAAACTGGTTTGATTTCGATGTCATCGTTGCGACTCCGGACATGATGGGACAACTCGGTCGTCTCGGTAAGGTCTTGGGACCGAAGGGTCTCATGCCGAACCCGAAATCGGGAACGGTTACATTCGAAGTGGAAAAGGCTGTCAATGAAATCAAAGCCGGTAAGGTCGAGTATAGACTTGACAAGTCGAATATTGTGCATGTATCGATCGGAAAAGCATCTTTTGACGAAGAGAAACTCAGCGCAAACTTCAGCACACTGATTGATGCTATAATCAAAGCAAAACCTGCTGCTGCAAAAGGTACATACCTCAGAAGCGTAACGCTCAGCAGCACAATGGGGCCTGGTATCAGACTCAACACTGCGAAGCTCGTATAATTCATCATATACAGCTTTGTAAGTATTTTCAGACTTCTGTCTGATGATCA
>JAUMXJ010000102.1:0-2272 GCA_030529205.1 Bacillota bacterium
GGTCAGCGTGTACGATATCCGATTCGGGGGATATGAGCAAGGAGACTTTCGATTTGACATCACCTGCTCCAAGGGGACCTATGTGCGGACGATATGTGCGGATTTGGGAAAGGCGCTTCATGTTCCGGCACATATGAAAGACCTGGTGCGTACGGAATCGGGGGGCTTTCGTCTGTCTGATGCGATTCCGCTGGAAGACGTTTCACCTGCTTCCATTCTGTCGATGGACTATGCCGTCAAAAAAATTTACAATATGTCGCGTGTGATTCTTCCGAGAAAAGAGGAAATCCTGCACCGACTTGAAAACGGAATCAGGTTTGATGTGAGAACGAGAGCGGTTTCGATTGAAACTTCAAACCGAAACGGCGAAGTTTCGGTGGAACGTGATGTCCAAAAAATCAGACAGTGGAACAGCTGCGACGGCAAGAACGGATTTCTGTATGTGGAAGATCGATTTTACGGCATTTTAAATTCAAATTTTGAACTAGATAGATTAATAAAGGACAAATAAAATTGATAGTATATCATTTCTTAAAGGACATTGATGTCTCGGATGATTGTGCCGTCTCCATTGGGACATTTGACGGTATTCATCTCGGTCATACGGCGGTTCTTCGCGTCATGATAGAGAAGGCTGAGGAGCTCGGATTGAAGACCTTTGTTTATACATTTAAAAACAATCCGGCGGCATATTTTTCAGGAAAAAATCCATTGATTATGGACGAAAATGAAAAAATCAGTGTGCTTGAATCACTCGGCGTCGACTATGTCGCTCTCTTGCCGTTTGATGAAGAACAGGTCTCCATGACTGCAGAGTCCTTTGTAGAAGACGTATTGTGCAAAAAAATGCATGCGCGATTCGTCTCGGTCGGACATGATTTCAGATTCGGGCAGGGAGCCTCCAGCACGGCGGATGATCTGCGAAGGTATGGTGTACGGTTCGGATTTGAGGTACATGTTATGAGTCCGGTTTTGCACAGGGGGAAGAGAATTTCCTCGACTGATATTCGCGAACTTTTGATTCGGGGCGATATGCAGGAAGTGCGAGAATTGCTGGGAAGAGATTATTTCGTAGAGGACACGGTGTCATCGGGGTCCGCTATCGGAAGAAGAATGGGGATTCCGACAATCAACTTCGTCGGACACCCGGAGCTGGCATTAAAGAAGGGGGTGTATTTCACCATATCCGATATCGGAGGAAAGAGCTACCGTTCGGTAACCAATGTCGGAATGAAGCCCACGGTCACCGATCGGAACGAGCTGGTGATCGAAACGCATTTGCTGGAATTTGACGAAGAGCTTTACGGAGAGAAAGTCAAGGTCAGATTTTTAAAATGGCATAGAGATGAGAAGAAATTCGATTCCATTGTCGCACTCAGCAACCAAATCGCCGAAGATATCAAGACGGCCAAAGAGTTTTTTAACAAAATTACAGAATGATTTTGTATATGAGGATGAATATGAAAAATTGGAACGCAAGGATGGTGTTCCCGAGAAATACGGAATTACGCGGGGAGAAGTAATGGCTGCCCCGAAAAAGAGAACAGGACAAATTTATTTTTATGTTGTGGTGGCGGTATTCAGTGTGATATTTGTTTTTTGGTTGTCCGCCTACCATATCACATTTAATGAAGAGCTCATGGAGAGCAAATTAAACTTGGAGGGAATCACTTTCCTTCTCAACAATATACAAAGCGACAATGTGGTCTCGCTTATGCGCAGCGGCAAGAGGCAAGCGTTTATTCGCTTTGTGTTTGACGATTACGAAAAAAAGTACATCGTCAACAAGAATCTTGCAGCGGGCTTTTTGAGGAACACCACCATCAGCTTCAACAGCACATTTCAGGAAATTAAGGAAATTGCAGATGTTTACGCACGTCACATTATGGGATTTGAGTTGAATTCTCCTGAGTTTTTTCAGTATGTCACATCGATGGAGTGGAAAATTGACAACAATCTGCTCGCCAACATCGGTAAAGATGAGGGGTATGCCTGCTTTATCACATATATCTATCTGTTGATGATTCGTGATGATCATATCGAAGAAAACGATATTGTCTGGATCAACCAGAGAAAGTTTTCCGACCGCACCCTGGAGAGCTTTTGGGTGCATCTGTATAATCGCGTCTTTATCGAGTCGTTCGATGATTATACATATCGCTTTAATCGTTTGAACAGCCATTGATGTACAAAACTATGATAAAATAGGAAGAGGAACAGGAGGGGGGAATATGAAAAAAATATTGATGATAATTCTGTTGCGTTTGGTGCT
>JAUMXJ010000102.1:2282-4955 GCA_030529205.1 Bacillota bacterium
GTAAGTTGTGAGCCTGCGGTAATGGATGGGCCCGCAAGCTGAATTGCACCTCACGGTGAAGTTTCACTGAATTATGAACAATATGTAACAGCGACGGAGATCACAACGGAGTCGACAACAGAGACAACCACGGATTCCCAATAGATTGTCGGTCCTGTCTCATGGGGTGCAGTTTAAAAGAGCGGCTAAATACCTCTAAGAGGACTTGACAGATTGACGGGAATATGGTACTCTTGCTCGGCATGAGCTTGGATATACGCGCGAAGTATTTCTATGCCATAGCCGTAAGGAGAATACTATGATTTCGAAAGAAAAAAAGACATCGGTCATCGAGAAATTCAGGACACACGAAGGCGACACAGGCAGCGCTGAGGTACAAATCGCTGTTCTTACAGCGAGAATCAACGAACTCAACGAGCACCTGCATATGCACAAGAAGGACCATCATTCCAGAAGAGGACTTTTGAAGATGGTAGGTCGCAGAAGAAACCTGTTGGCGTATCTCAAAGAAAAAGATCTTGAGAAGTACAGAGAATTGATTGCGGAACTCGGACTCAGAAAGTAGTCATTCAAAATGCACAAAGATCGGCAAGATTGATGATTCAATCGAGCCGATTTTATTTTTGGCGTGAATGCGCACTTGAATTGCACACTTGAAATAAAAAATGTATAATTAATAAGATTGGAGGAATATGAGAGAAATAAAAAGATTTGAAACCCTGCTTGCAGGCAGGCCGCTAATTGTTGAGGCGGGTAAATTCGCAAATTTAGCAAACGGAGCGGTTACAGTAAAGTATGGCGACACCGTCGTTCTCGTAACTGCAACGGCATCGAGAAAACCGAAGGCGGGTGTGGATTTTTTCCCGCTTTCCGTCGAATTTGAAGAAAAATTATATGCAGTAGGAAAAATCCCCGGAGGATTCATTAAGAGAGAGGGAAGACCGTCGGAGAGAGCTATTTTGACCGCTCGACTGATCGACAGACCGATCAGACCTCTGTTTCCGGACGGACTGAAGAATGAAGTCCAGGTGATCGCAACCGTGCTGTCGGTGGATCAGGACGCAAGCCCTGATACGGTCGCTATGAATGGCGCATCGATTGCGCTCATGATTTCCGATATCCCGTTTGACGGTCCCGCATGTGCGGTCACGGTGGGATATGTCGACGGGGAATATATCATCAACCCGACCACGGAACAAAAAGAAAAATCAAAAATGCATCTCGTCGTTTCCGGAACGGAAGATGCAGTTGTCATGGTGGAATCCGGATCCGATATTCTCAGCGAAGAAGTGGTGCTCGACGCCATTATGTTCGGACATGAGGAAATCAAGAAGCTCTGCCGTTTTGTCAAAGACATTGCAGCACAAATCGGCAAAGAGAAGTTTTCGTTTACCGTTGAAAAAGAGGATTACAGCGGCCCGGAAAGCTATCTCAGAGAACGCATTCACGATGCGCTCTTTATCAAGGATAAGCATGAGAGAACCATTGCACTGGATGACTTGCAGGATGCGATGATGGCGGAGTTCGCCGAGGAGTATGCCGGCGGGGAACAGGGACTTGCGGAGCTTTTTAAAGCCGTTGAAAAAGATGTCATGCGCAAGATGATCATCAGCGAAGGCAAGCGTGTCGACGGTCGCGGCGTCAAAGAGATCAGACCGATTGAGTGCGAGGTCGGACTCCTTCCGATGACGCACGGTTCCGGAATGTTCTGCAGAGGATTGACACAAGCGCTCACCATTACAACCCTCGGTGCGCTTGCGGAATCACAAAAACTCGACGGTTTGGATCTTCTCGAGGATTCCAAGCGCTATATTCATCATTACAACTTCCCTCCGTTTACCGTGGGCGAAGTGGGTGCTGCACGCGTCAACAGAAGAGCGGTAGGTCACGGTGCGCTGGGCGAGCGCGCGCTCATTCCGGTAATCCCGAATGAGGAAGAGTTCCCATATACTATTCGCTTGGTCTCCGAAGTCCTGACCTGCAACGGCTCGAGCTCACAGGCGAGCATTTGCGGATCCTCGCTGTCCCTCATGGATGCGGGCGTTCCGATTAAAGCGCCGGTTGCGGGTATTGCCATGGGTCTTATCGAAGAGGACGGAAAATTTGCTATTTTGAGCGATATTCAGGGGATTGAAGATGCGCTCGGCGATATGGACTTCAAAGTCGCGGGAACGGAAGAAGGAATCACCGCGCTTCAGATGGATATCAAGGTGGACGGTCTCAGTAGAGAACTCCTCAAATCTGCGCTCGAGCAGGCGCGTGAAGGACGCCTTTTGATTCTTTCGGAAATGAAAAAGGTGATGCCTGCACCGCGTCCGGAGCTTTCCAAGTATGCGCCTAGAGTGTTCAAGATACAGATTCATCCGGATAAGATTCGCGAGGTTATCGGCGTCGGCGGTAAAGTTATTCAGAAGATTACAGGTACACACGGCGTCAAAATCGACATCGAAGATACCGGTCTCGTCTTGATTACGGCTCCGGATGCCGCTTCCGGAGAGGGGGCGCTCAATGACATCAAGGGTATTGTGGAAGAACCGGAAGTCGGAAAAGTCTACAAAGGGAAAGTCACAAGACTGCTCAAGTTCGGCGCATTTGTCGATATCGGCTACGGAAAGGAAGGCCTCTGCCACATTTCACAAATCGACACCAAGCGCGTCGCGAAAATCGAAGATG
>JAUMXJ010000103.1 GCA_030529205.1 Bacillota bacterium
ATCGTCCGCAATCCCGGAGGCGAGTTTTCCGATAAAATTGGCGGTTGCAGGAGCGATGACGAACAGATCCGCTTTTTTGGCGAGGGAAATGTGTTCAATCTCCCAGCGTACCTTGGGATCGAACATCCCCACCGCCACCGGATTTTCAGATAAGGATTCAAATGTCAAAGGTGCAACAAACTCTACGGCATTTCGGGTCATAATCACATGACACGAAACCCCGCGCTTCTTCAGCCCGGAAACCAACTCCGCCGCCTTGTATGCAGCAATCCCTCCCGTGACACCGAGAACAATATTCACTTTATCCTCCCTCCGAGGCTATTCCATCGTATCTTCCGCATCAAATTCCGCGTCTTTTCCCACTGAAATCTTTCCGCACAATATTTCATCTGTCGCATAGGTGAGCGGTTTTTGAATATTGAACGCATCCGGCTTTCCCGCAGACTCATCGATCAGTTCTCGCGCTCTCTGCGAGGCGATAATGGTCAACGCATACCTGTTTCCCGCTTTTTTAATCAATTCATCAATCGATTGTTGTAACATTTGAACCTCCCTTTATCCGTTCCAATAAAGCATCTATTGAGATATAGCCGTTATTGTGTACACTCATTTTTTCCAGAACCCGCTTTTGCGACAATTCGCCGTCCGCACCCGCTTTCTCGTGATTCTGATGATTATAATCCATAATGAATTTCAGATGACGAACGGATTCCTCAACGGTTTCGTTTACAATGAAGTAATCGTAGTCATGAATTCTCTCCATTTCGTCGATGGCGGCGGAAGTCCTTGTCGCAATGCTCTCCCGACTTTCGGTTCCCCGTCCCGTAATGCGCTCCAGCAGTACATCCAGCGACGGAGGCAAAATGAATACGAAAATCGCCTCCGGATATTTTTTCTTTACCTGCATGGCACCGTCCATCTCGATTTCCAGAATCATGTTTTCTCCTCCGTCCACCACGTCCAGAATTCGATCCATAGGCGTACCGTAAAAATTCCCGTACACTTCCGCATATTCAAGCATTTTTCCGGTTCTGACCATTTCCATGAACTCTTCTCTCGTCTTAAAGAAATAGCTTTCGCCGTCTATTTCGCCTTTTCTCGGCTGTCTTGTCGTGGCGGAAATCGACAATTTGATGTCGGGATATTTACACAGCAATTCCTTGCAAATGGTTCCTTTTCCTACGCCCGAAGGGCCGGAAACGACAAATAGTTTACCCTTTCTTCGCATAACTCCACACCACCCCTCCGCAGAGAGGATTCCTCATTCCTATCATCATTCCTGTCATCCGTTTTGAAACTACAAAATATTCTGTACCTGCTCCTTAATCCGGTCGATGATGCTCTTCAGCTCAATCACACAGGCGACTACGCCCTCATCCGGAGACTTGCTTCCGATGGTATTGGTCTCTCTGAGAAGTTCCTGACTGATGAAATCCAGCTTTCTTCCCACAGGTTCCTCCGACTTGAGCAAACTGCGCATATGCTTAAAATGTGTCCGCAGCCTCACCACTTCTTCTTCAATATCCACCTTTTCCGCAAAAACCGCCGCTTCCTGCAAAATGAGCTGCTCGTCGACCCGATCTCCCAACAATGCCTCTATTCTGTTTTTCATGGTTTCGAATTTGCTTCGCACCATCTCTGCACGAGCATTTTCAATCATATCGAGCTGCACTTCCATCTGTTGTAATTTCAACTCGATATCCTCGCTCAGATGTCTTCCCTCCGTCGCGCGCATGGCGAGGAGTGCGTCCAAAGCGCGCATCAGGACGGGAGCGACCGCATTTTTAAGTGCCTCTTCGTCCCATTCCGCCCGCTTGAAAACAAGCGCCCCATCCAATCTGAGGTAGTCGGCGATATTCTTCGTCCGTTTGAGACGATACCGTTTTTCAATCGATCGGAATAACGTATCGACACGGTCGAGCACATCAAAATCGGCACTGATCGCCGTATCCTGTGCTCCCGTTACATACAGAGAAATATCGATTTTTCCGCGTGAAAGACGCTCCTTCGCAATGCCGCGTATCCATTCCTCAAGGAACGCAAAACGAGACGAACACTTAACGGAAATATCTGCGGATTTCGAATTCACAGATTTTATCTCAATGGTTACGCCCGTCTCTTTTGAAGTTTCTTGGTCAGATGCGGCTCTGCCAAAACCTGACATGCTATAAATCATGGTCTATACTATATCATAATACCGACTTTTTTTCAAAAGGTCGTCTCGAATTCAAATCAGGAGCGAAGCGGAGTTTTATATCATTTGACGGATGCAAAGCAAACGATTAGAATGATGGTATGGCATACGACGGATTGTTTTTAAGGGCAATGATCGCTGAACTCAAAAATCAGCTGATCGGACTGAAAATCGACAAGATCAACCAGCCTCAAAGAGGGGCATTTGTGTTTACGTTCAAAAACAGGAACCTTCTGATTTCCGTCGAGCCTTCCGCAGCCTATATTGCGTTGACGGAGAGTAAAATTCCGAATCCTGCGGAACCTCCCATGTTTTGTATGCTTTTGCGGAAGTACCTTTCGGGAGCTACGCTGACGGACATTCGTCAGGAAGGCTGCGATCGCACCGTTTACTTTGTCTTTTCCGCCCTGAACGCATCGTTTGAGCATACGGAGAGAACATTGGTTGCCGAGGTGATGGGCAGACATGCAAATCTTCTGTTGCTCGATGAGCGGCAAACCATCATCGACTGTATCAAAAGAGCCGCTCTGGATGCGAGACAGGCTCTTCCCGGATTGGAATACGAACCGTTTCAGGATACAAGAAAAAATATTTTGGACTTATTCTCCGAGGGGCATGCCGTCAATCAGCGCGCCGCCCAGGACACCACTCAGGGAACCGCTCGGGACATCGGTCAAAATGTCGCGGATGACATCAATTATCTGCGTGAATACCAGGGTTTCAGCAAGATTTCCGCACTTTACGCGGCGAGTCGGGCAGATCATATCATGAAGCTCCTGTTCCCGAAACAATCCGGACTGCATGTGAAGGGATATACATGCGCGGACCGGGACGGGACCATTCTGGATTTTTACTACCTGAGAGAAGTTCTGAAAGAAAACTACCCGGACGCCGACATCAAAGAATACGAAACGCTCAGTGAGGCAACCAATGCCTTTTACATGCGCTCCCTAAACGCGATTCGCCTCAAAAAAATCTCTCAGGATCTGAAGCGAACCGTATCGTCCCGACTGGATCGCATCAACGGTAAAATTGTCAAAATGCAGGCGGAACTCGAAGATGCAAGACATGCGGAGCACTTTAAACACATGGGCGACTTGATTTTGGCACATGCGTACCACATACCCGAGGGAACAAGCAGGACAAGACTTCTGGACTTTGAAGGCAAAGAGATTGAAGTCACCTTGGATACCAGGCTCACCGCTACGGAGAATGCACAAAAATATTACCAGAAGTACAAAAAAAGCATTTCCGCAACCAAAAAAATTGCGGAACAAATTGAAGGTGCGGTTGCGGATGCCGACTTTCTCGCCTCCGCCGTCGTTATGTTGGAAAACGCGGAGAATGAGCAGGATATCGAAGAAATCAGAGCGGAGCTCCAGCATACGGGATTTATCAGCAGACATCAGGATCACAAATCCGATGCGAAAAAGCACAAGTTGAAAGACAAAAAAACGAAGAAACGCCTGAATGTACACACCTTTACTTTATCCGGCGGAAAGACTCTGCTGGTGGGAAGGAGCAATACGGCAAACGACGAACTCACCATGAGATTTGCCTCCAACTCGGATACGTGGCTTCATACCAACACGATTCACGGCTCGCATTGCATCATTCGCTGTGAGGGAGAAGAAGCTTCGGAGCAGGATATTCTCGAAGCGGCAAAAGTCGCCGCTTACTATTCCAAGGCGAGACATTCCGCAAAAGTTCCGGTGGATTATTGCAAAGTCCGGCATATCAAAAAACCTTCCGGAGCGAGAGCCGGAATGGTCACCTATACCAATTTCAAGACAATCCTTGTAGACCCGAGTATTGACCATTTGACAAATCAGTAAGGACGGTATCATCATGAAGCTCAAAATCATCACCATTTCACTGGTTGTTATCACGGTGGCGATTGCCCTTTTCTCCGTTTTTCACGAGAGGAACAATCTCAATATCGGTTTGCTTGAAGGCCAGGAGAAGATGTTTGTTCAAGTCGAAAAAATTGTGACCGTCACGGGAAAGAATGTCCATTTTCGCTACTATTCCGGCTATGAGGATATGAAAAAAGATGTCTTGTCCGGAGAGTTGGACCTCTATATCGCCCCGCTTTTCGAGCACATTGTCAACCCGCAAAATCATCTCGCCGTTGCGGCTGTACAGGCGGACTATATATTAGCCGGAAAATACAGGAAAAATCCCATTCCGGTCGGCGTTTCCGAACCCCATATCGCCAAGATTCTGATCGACAATGCAAAGGATCTGAAAAACAAAAAGTACTCCGTACTTCGCGTCCGCGATGATGAAAAAATTGCATACTTGGACGAAGAAGTAATCGATTTTGCCGTTTTTCGAAATCGCATTCCGAAAATCCTGGAGGAACGGGGATTTTCCCCCATCATAAAACTTTCCGAACTCGGGTTCACCCATGATGTTCTGTGCGTAAAAAAAGAGCTGCTGCTGAGATACGACGGACTTGTCGAAGCCATCTTTCTAAGCAGCGCTCTCAATTCTCATATGCTCCCTTCGGAAGCCGAAATAAAAAACGCGATTCAGTATCTGTTTAAAACCGGAGCCATTACAGAGAGAAGACGGTATACGGACTATGTCCACATCCGCTAGAAGCCCTGTTTTTACAGTTCACGCCACCAATGCGGCACGAAATCTTCGTTTCGCACGGCCTCATCGATTTCATCAATCATCTTTTGACGATCCGCATTAAACGTTCCCGCAATTGCAAGCGGATTTGACGCATGGTTCGAGCGGAAGACTGTTCCT
>JAUMXJ010000104.1:0-2777 GCA_030529205.1 Bacillota bacterium
CGCTTTACAGACATTCTTTCCCGCGATGCGGTTGATCAGGCTGCTCTTCCCGACATTCGGAATCCCCACAACCATAACGCGAACTTCCCTCGGTTTACGTCCTCTGGCTTTCAGCCTCTCATTGACCTCCGCCGAGACCTGTGCAATCCGCTCCCTAAGCTTTCGAATGCCGTCTCCCGTAAGAGAATTGACCGCCACGCCGTCATGATGTTTCAAAAACAACTTGACCGACATCTCATCCGCGAGATCCGTCTTTGTCAGCACCTTGATTCTTCTCTTTTCGCCGAGAATATGGTCCAGCATCGGGTTGGAAGAAGAATACGGAATCCTCGCATCGAGCATCTCCAATACAATGTCCACCAGCGCCAGCGTTTCTTTGACTTCCTCCGCCGCCTTCTTCATATGCCCCGGAAACCAGTTGATGTTCATAGCCACTCCTATCAAAATATCCTTACAGTCAGAATGTACATTGTATCACAGACCCGAGTCCGCACATCATTCCCGAACGGATTCTTTGCCGTAGTAGACGCGGATATGTGACGGCAAAATTCCGATTTCCACCGGGAGAGCGCTGCCCTCGTCTCCATCCATATTGACGGAAAGAGATTGGCTGTCATCAACCAGAGAGATGCGCGCTTTTCGGAAGGTCAGGTACTCGAGATTGTCGGTGGATTCCTCCACCCCGCCGAGAAGATTCGGAACCGCCTTGATGGAATCAAACATGGAAGAATCTTTCAAATATATCAGGTGTAAGACGCCGTCATCCACTTCCGCATTCGGTAAAATCTTCTCAAATCCGCCGATGGAATTGGTCAAGCCCACCAGCACGGTGCTGCTTTCCACTTCACGCGATTCTCCGTCCACCTCGATTAAAAAATGATATCGCTGCATGTTGAGCAGTTGTTTGACCGCGGAAGCAAAATACGCAAACGCCCCCCAGCGCGTCTTGTCTTTCGACTCCACACGGTTGATGGCTTCGGGTATCGCACCGACCGCGACTACATTCATAAAGTAGCCGTCATTGATTTTTCCTACATCCAAATTGCGAACCGACGAAAAGTCGAGCTCTTCGATTGCCTGTGCGGGATTGAGCGGAATGCTGAGCGCCCTCGCCAAATCGTTCACAGTGCCTAAGGGGAAAAAACCGAAGATCGGTCGATGTTCCTGCTCGGAAATGCCTGCGATTCCTTCGTTCACAGTGCCGTCACCGCCCACGACGAACACACTGTGATAGCCCTGACCGCAAGCCTCGCGCGCATATGCGGTCGCATCTCCCGCTTTTTCGGTATATTTGACAATGACCTCTTCAAAATACGCTTCGAGTTTCGTTCTCGCCTGCTCTTCATAATCCTTTGCCTTTTCACCGCCCGAACTCGGATTGATAATGAGCAGTGCTTTTTTTAAATCATGGTGTTCCTTCGTCATGACGCTTCCCCCTTTTGATAATCCGTCCGTGTGCCGCATAAGAAGTTGTCTTCGCGTCAGTGGATGTCTTTCGTCGAATATTTCCAATACGCGATGATGATTCCGATTACGCCCGCTGAGATTCCGATCAGAACCTTCCCCGAATCCAAACTGCCGTGATGCACAATGTATCCGCCGTCACAATAGCCGTATGGAGTGACATACTTCAGGTTCTCAACGGATTTTGCCACATTGGCGATGATATTCAGCGTATACATCACGGTTGCAACTCCGATTCCGCTCGCCACCCCGCCCTTTCTGATAAAGGCGGAAATCCCGAAACAGATTCCCGCCAATTCCATTTGCAAAATCAAGTATGCTGCATGAACCAGGCTCAGTTCCCTCCAAGGAAGCTCTTCTCCTATCATCACGATGGAGACCGCGGAAAGAGAAAAAACGAGTGCATTCAAGAATAGAATTCAGATCATGACGGAGAGCCATTTTTCCGTTATAATGCGAACACGACTGACCGGATGAGCCATCAAAAACTCGGCGGTTTTGTCCTTCTCTTCCTTACTCAGTATCCCGACAGCAATCATGGAAGCATAGAAAGCACCGCCCAACCCGAGTATATTCCCGCATTCCAGCGCATAGTACCCGATAAATGTGCCGATTCCCAATTTATCGATGCCGAATGCCGCCGCAAAGGAGCCCATTGACGAGAATGCCCTTCCGATATCATCCATCTGATTCTTCATTTCAGGAAAAAGAAAGACACATACAGACAACAAAAAACCGATAACGCCTGTCCAGCACAGAAAGGAAACTCTTCCCTGTCTGAGCTCGTGCTTTAAAATGGTCATGCGTTTTCTCCTTCTTGTTTATAATAATGCAAGAAGATTTCTTCCAAATCCGGTTCGGAGATGTGCAAATCGGAAATATCGGCTTTCGACAATCGTTTGAGCAATTCTCTGATATCCCCGTTATAGAGAAAACTGATCGTATCACTTGAAGAGTTCAAATCCCGAATACCGTTCAATCCGTCGAGATCGACCGAACCGTAAATCAGCACACGTCTGGCTCCGGTTTTTGCCAAAGCTTCTACACGGTCACACGCCACAATCTCACCTCTGCGGATTACAGCCGCCCTTGTACAATTGCGCTGGACTTCCGACAATACATGACTCGACAAAAATACAGTCACTCCCTTTTGATTGCGCTCCCCGATAATGTCAAAAAACTCTTTTTGCATCAGAGGGTCCAAGCCTCCTGTCGGTTCGTCGAGTATCAAGAGAGAAGGATTGCTCTGCAGTGCGCATACAATCGCCACTTTTTTGCGGTTCCCGAATGACAACTCATCCACTTTGGCATTG
>JAUMXJ010000104.1:2787-4916 GCA_030529205.1 Bacillota bacterium
ATATCAAGCTGCAGTCGATCACATAAAACGCGCGCCTCTTCCGCACAGTCTATTCTCCTCATATCCGCGGACAAGTTCAAGATATCTCGAACCCTCATTCCCGGATAAAACAATGCCTCGGAAGGGAGGTATCCGATATCGCGCAAAATCTCCTCTTTGTCCTTTGTCACATCCTTCCCGAAGACATAGGCACTGCCCGAAGTGGGCGAAATCAAGCCCAACAGCGTGCGAATCGTCGTGGATTTTCCGGCTCCGTTCGGCCCGATAAATCCGAAACATTCTCCTTTTCGAACGGAGAGGTTTAAATCCGCTATTGCTCTGGTTTTTCCATAGTACTTGGTAAGATTCGTTGTTTGAATGATTTCCATCTTCGATTACCCTCACACAAATTAAATTTTTGTTTCCATGGTGATGATGATTCTTTTGAAGGACATCAGGTTCTTCCCATCTACCATCCTACTAAAAATAGCCGGCGGAATCAATTTTAATTTGGAATCTCTTTGATATCCCGAATCCGCTCTTCCGTCTTCGCATCAAAGTAGCACATTTTCTTTTCGTCAAATTCGACAAATACGGCATCACCCGCTTTGATATTGCTGTCAGGCTGTACTCTTGCAACCAGTTTGATATTCTCCTCTTTCCGTTCGAAGGCAACAGCTGTGGATACGCTTGAGGAAGAGGCGGCTTTTTTCCCACTCCAATACTTCGATGAAAATTTCTTTTCGAAATCCGCATCTTCGATATGAAGATAGAGGATCATCTCCTGGCCTAAGAGTTCAGTAATCTCCACTCTGCATCGGATTCGTCTTCCTTCCGCATCGTCCTGCTCGTGAACCACGACCGCTTCCGGACGAATGCCCGCTTCTAACCCTTCTCCGCACTCTATGAAATTCATCTGCGGCGATCCGATAAACCCGGCGACAAACTTATTGATCGGGTTGTTGTAAATCTCTTTCGGAGTTCCGACCTGCTGCACGACTCCGCTCTTCATTACGACGATGCGATCCGCCAGCGTCATGGCTTCAATCTGGTCGTGTGTGACGAATACGAAAGTGCCTTTGAGCTGTGAGTGAAGAAGGGAAAGTTCCGCCCGCATCTCAACTCTGAGAAGGGCGTCAAGGTTTGCCAGCGGCTCGTCCATCAAAAAGACATTCGGATTTCTGACGATTGCCCTACCCATTGCAACCCTTTGACGTTCTCCGCCGGAAAGCTGCTTCGGTTTGCGGGAGAGCAAATGATTGATGGAGAGAACGGAAGCGGCTTTTTTGACGAGATCGTCAATCTCCGCCTTCGGTGTCTTTCTTGCTCTCAGACCGAATGCAATGTTTTCATAGACGGTGAGATGCGGAAAGAGCGCATAACTCTGAAAGACCATCGAGATGTTCCTGTCCTTCGGCGGCAGATCGTTCACCGTCTTTCCGTCTATAAAAATCTCACCGGCGGTCGGCTCTTCAAGCCTGCGATCATGCGGAGCACCGTCGTCTTTCCACAGCCCGAAGGACCGACAAAAACTATGAACTCCCTGTCTGCAATCTCCAGATTAAAATTCTTTACCGCCTCCGTTCCATCCGGAAATACCTTTGTCATGTTTTTTATGGATATGCTTGCCATGTTGTCTCCTAATGGTCTGGTTTTTTGGTTGTTTCTGTTGTCACCTGCATCTTCATTTCCTCCTCGACTTCCTTCACCTGCTCCGGAGAAAATTTCAAAAATACGCCTTCCGTCACTTCCGGTGTGATGGATTCCACCAGCGGATAATTGCATTCGTAGTTCACCAGACACATATTCTCCGCATCCGATGTGAGGACGTTTACATACACCTTTTGCGCACGGTATTCATAGCCCCACGCGCCCTTCTCTTTGACGACCTCGTATAGATAGTAACCCCCTCTGTCTTTTCGAATCGCACTATGCGGGAGGGCACTGCCCTTCGATTTGTATTCTTCCTGTCTGACATGGACTTCGACGGTATCTCCCGGCTCTACATCGGTGCTGCCAAATACCACTTTCATTCGGTATTCCCCTTTTTCTTCGTCAAGTTCAAACTCGTCAATCAGTGCCTCCACTTCCTCGCCTTCGCTCGGCTTCACATAGATCATCGAGCCTTTCCTCCAGAAAAACACGCCGAT
>JAUMXJ010000105.1:0-1415 GCA_030529205.1 Bacillota bacterium
TACTACGAGTGCCCCTGTCACCTTCTGAACTTCTGTCTTCATGTACTGTTCATCACTGTTCTTGTCGCTGAGATGAACGAGATATATTTCCTTCAGCGCCTTTAAGTCTGACCCTTCCAGATACTTCACAAGACTCTCAAGACTAAGATGCGATCCTACAACTCTGCTCACAAGCGACGCATTAATAGACTGTTCATCAAAACTACTCAGCATCTGTTCTTTTGAGTAATTGCATTCTGCAAGCATATGCGTCACGCCCGAAAATCGATACTTGACTTGTGATGTGTCTGTGAAAAACAAAAGTCTTTCGTTTGCTTGAGCGTCGATAATCAGATAAGACAGCGGTTCTTTTGCGTCATGCGCCGCCTCAAAGGGATAGACAATCACACTGCCGATTTGAAACTTCTCGTGCGCTTTTACTGTATGCAGTCTATGACTATCACTAAGACTTAACGCTTCTTTCGTTCCCTTGCTCATGTAAGTATCTATTCCGCTTTTGATGATATCCTTCGCACTGTATGCATGGTCTTTGTGCTCGTGAGTGATGAGACATGCGTCAACAGATGACAGCTGATACCCGGAAGCTTTCTGTAGTGCTTTGAAAGGAATTCCCGCTTCGAGAAGCAAGGTAACATCAGTCATATGAACGAGATACGCATTCCCTTTACTACCCGAAGCAAGAACATCAATTTTCACTAAAACATCACCTCATCATCTTTGGGTCTATAGTCCTGTGTAACCTCATTGGGTTCCACATCTTTGTTTTTGACATCTAGGACTTCAGAACCATCAACATCGATATACTCCGCTTCTTCGCTCATTTCTTCCTGATGATTGATCTCTGCTTCGAGATCTTCTCTTGTGTTGTCGTTTGCGATGAGGTTTGCAATGAGTCCGTCGTCGTTTGAAGTCTTTGCGTAGAGTTTGCACGCTCTGTTGATGACGGTCTTTTTGCACATTTCAGAAGAGAAGTTTTTATGTGCCGGGCTGCTGCCTTTTGTTTGGCCCATGTTCCACGCTGCTTTGATTTCCTCGAGTGTCATCCATTCGGTATGAACGATGCCGTTTGTGCCGATAATCAGTGCAAATGCGCCTTTGATTTTGTTTGGATCTCTTTCAAGTGACGGCTCATACTCTTTTACTTCAAGTTTCCCTGTTGCAAGGTTAAACCCGACCTTGAATACATCCGTGTCATATACGGTATAGCCTACAACATCTGCTACACCCTTCAGTCTCTTCGTCATAGCGATTGTTCCAAGATACGAACGCTGCATTGTGAGTTTTCCGCCGTACGCAATAAAATAGCACTGCTGTTTTGCAGGGTTCAGTCCTTGTGTCGCCATCTCCATAACTGCATTCACGATTGAAGCTGGTGTACATGTTTTAAGAACGGGGTTTCCATTTTTATCTGTTGT
>JAUMXJ010000105.1:1425-4896 GCA_030529205.1 Bacillota bacterium
CCTGCAGCAAGAGTTGAGCCGACATTACAGCATTAGTGACGCTGTAATTTTTGGGAAACATCAGCCCATCTTTTTGTTTTTCAGAAAGTTTTTCCATCACCGAATCGACGAGTGATTTTGATTGCTTTTCTGCTACCGCTGTTCCCTTCTTTTCTGCTACTGCTGTTTGATTATTTACCATTGTTTTTCCTCCTGAATTAATTTTCGATTCTGAGGATCTTATCTGCCTCAGACACGATTAACTGAATGATTTGTGTATCTGTATCACTGTAGAGATTTGTCACTGATTCTGCGTTGTCAACGAAGATTGGAATGGAGATACCGTAATGTTTTGAGAGTGTTGATATAATTTCAATTCCTGCATTAATTTTCGCTGCGTTGTTGGCGAAGGAATACGGAACGAGGTTTCCTTCTTTTGTCTCAATGAGCGCTTCACAATCTTCCTGAAGTCCGCCGTTGATTTGCTCTTTGAAAAGCCTGAAACGAATCGAACTGAATTTTGAATTGATTTTGTCGTCAATCATTGAGACTTTGACTTTCGTAAATTCCTCACAAAGCCCTATGATTTCTTGGTGCATTTCGTATTCTTTCGAAAGTCTTTTTTCTGAGGTTTTCAGTTCTTCCGCACGCTTTTGTTGTGCTTCAATCTGTTCATACTTTGCAAAGTCTCTCATAATAGAATTCATCTTTTCTCTGATGTCGTTTAACGCTTCTGAGTGTTCGTTTTTTGTCGCATTACTTCCTGACGCAATGTCATTCACCTTAACCTTCAGAGACTCAATTTCTGCTTCTCTCGCCTCATATTCTTTTGATTTAGCGAACGGCTTCTTTTCGTACTTTGCTTTCTTTTTTTGCTCTTCAAGTTCTTCTATCTCTTTCGAAACAGACGAGATTTTCTGGGCCGCAGTCTTTGCTTTTTCTTCTTCTTTCGCAATTAGTTCCTTGCTTGCTTCCTTCTTGCCCCTTTCTGTGATTGCTTCGAGTTCTGTGGATTTGTGGAGATTGAACGATGCTTTCATTTCATCAATCTTCGCACCGTCATATTCTCTATGACATGTCGGGCAAACGGTCGATGATTCGTCAAACTGCATTGAGCTGATTCTGTGGTGTTCCTCTACAAGGTTTTGTCTCGTTTTCTTCATCCACTCAATGTTAGAAAAAGCCGTTTTCTCATCTTGTTTCAAGAGGATGAGTTCGTTGTTTTTGATCGCAATTTCAGTTAGGATATCTTCTATCTTTTTATTCGCATCAGCGGATTTTTTTTGTTCGGAGACCCTGTGATCTTCTTCTTCCTTTGTGTTTTCTTCTCGGAGCTTTCTGATTTTTGTTTCAATCGATTCGATTTCACTGTTTGTGCTACCGGAAGAAATGAGGCTGATGAGTCTTTCCTCTTCTTTTTTGTACTCTGCTTCCTTTTTCTTTAGTTCTTCTGCACTCATTTCGGGTTTGTCTGCTGCCGCTTTCAGCGCTTCGTCTATCCTCGCTGGAAGCGTGCTTAATTCTTTGTTTATCTCGCTGAGTGCGACTGTAGCAATTTTCTTCAACTCCGGCACCTTGCGGCCATCAAGATATTCTTTAAGTTTGTTCAGTTCCTCTTTTTTGGAGAATATATCCTCATTTGAAACATCTCCGCAGATATCGAACAAAATTTCACGCCTCTTTTGCCAATCCATCACACTCGGAAAGTAGTCGAGCATTGTGAGCGTCTTTGAGATTTCCACATCGCCAACCAAGCTTTCAACTACCTTGTTGTAGTCTTTCTGTGCATTCGGCACACCGTTCACATAGTAGTCCGTCGTGTGCCCCGTGAATGTTTCTGTGATGCTTCCTCTTTTTTTTGTATAAGTCTCTTTATAGACTTTTTTTAAAGAGATTGATTGTCCGTCATCTGCAACAAGCATCATCTCAGCACCATGATCGAGGTAGTGCGCTTCGCCGTCTGCCGTCTTTGTCTTCGGACTGTAGTTCTTCGCGCCGGTGCTTGGCTTATCAAAAAGTAGCCAAGTGAATGCGTTGAATATTGTTGTTTTGCCCGTTGCATTGTCTCCGTAAATTTTCGTGTTTTGACTAAAATCTATATCAAGTTCTTTTATACCTTGAAAATTTTCAAGTTTGAGACTTTTAATTTGCATCTTGCCTCCCTAAGTTGTAAACCGCTTCATAGAATCTCATTGCGGTTTCTATAGTTTTATTTTTCATAAACGCTATTGCTGCACCTTCAATCCTCTTCCAGAACATCTCGCTGCTTGTGAGCATGTTCACTTGCCCGAGCATAACCCTGTATTTTTGATGTGCAATTTGTGCATCACGCTTTAGCGTCTCTTTACCGATCCTGCCGGCTTTGTACTCTATAGCAAGACCCCTTAAAGCACTAAAATAGAGCAGTTCAGCCAGATTGAAATTGTCCTTTGTGGGTTCGTTGTTCCACGCTAGTTTTTTGATTTCTTCTTCTGGGTACATCTAACCCTTCTTACCTCCGCCCTCGCGATATCCTTTTCCCAATAAACTTCTTCAGGGGATTTTTCGAGCTGTGTTGTTTCGAGTTTGTTTTTATGCACCAAAAGGTATTTTCCTCTGCGATAAGCAACCACCTTTGCTTCTTCAATTTTGTTTTCGCTATTAATGAAAAAGCACACCGAGCCCACATCTTTTCCTCTTTTGTGCACGATTTTTTCGGCATTTGCGAGGATTATTTCGGGATTACCAGACAGTTTATCTTTGGGTTTTCTTCTTTTTACGTTAACTTCGTTGTCTCCCAGATAAATTTGTGTTAGTCTTGCCACCTCTACGCCTCCTCGAGTTCGCCGAACGGTTCGGCGTACTTTTCGTATCTGTGGTGTTTGAGATAGTGCTTGGCTTGTTCTTCCGTTATTGTGTAGGCGTTTCCCTCAGACCCACATTCAAAGAAATATGCGTCTTTCTTCGTTCGATAAATTGTCCCTGATTTTGGTTGCGAAATATTTCTACCTAAAATAATGCTATAACCGCCAAAAATCGAAAGGACTGCATTTTTGCAGATAACTTCCGCTTTCTCTGTGTCGTAGACCTTGTCATCAATCACATACTTTGGCATAAGTCCTCCTCATAGGTTTTCTCAAAAATATCCGCTTTACAAGGATAAAATTCGCCGTTCACACCCTTGATGATATAATCCCCCTCCGTGATGAGCATTGTGCCTTCCAATGTTTCAATATAGTATTCATTGTTATGAGGGTTATATTTCATCTTGCTACAAAAGTTTTGAGCTTTTCCAATGGAGTTTTTGCGATATTTTATAGCCTCTATTACAATAGGCTTCTTTCTGTATTCCTTTACTTTTTCTTCTTCCGCATAGTACACAACCGTTTCATGCGATAGATTGATTAGCGGGCGAACGCCGCAGCTGCCATTGCACGCGTAGTAGCTGCCAAGCGCACCGGACGAATTGACGTACCGCACATTGTACGAGAGGGAGGCCAGGCAAGAGTGAGG
>JAUMXJ010000106.1 GCA_030529205.1 Bacillota bacterium
ATATTCTTTATGATTGCATCGCGCGCGGGGTGGGTTTTCGTATCCGTTTCTTTGAGTAGCATTGTGATTGCAAATGTTTATCGATTGCAATCAGAAAAGCAAATCGAATCGGATCGAAGAAGCCTTTCATTCTATCGAAATGAACGCAAGTATTTTGAGGATATATTTGATATAGAAAAGAATCATGTAGAAATTGTGGCACATCAAATAGCACCTTATATTGTGGATCGTTCCGTAACCGCCCACACGAACTTTATAAATAAAGGGAATGAGGTGAAAAAGAAGAATCTTCGTTTTCAACGTCGTGGCGCTTTCATTATAGGTGTGGGAGCACTTTTTTCGTTGTTCCTACTTTTTTTTCGCGGTGAATCTACAGGTCTGAACAAGGGATATTCATTCGCCATTTTGGTAAGTACCGTCTTGATGTATCAAGAGATGAAACACTTATTGACTACCCTGGGTTGGGATAAAAATGCGATGTATTATGCCAAAAAGTATTTGGAATTTATGGATTTAACCGAGAGAGAGCGAAAGGAAGACATACTTTTAGTCCAAGACATTTCTATAAATCAAATGTCTTCAGTCGAGGAAGTTCATTTGCGCGGGGTGACGTTAAAATATGGAGAAAAAACGGCAGTCAATCAAGTGACGCATACTTTTCGGAGAGGACAAAAAGTCTTATTAATTGGAGATAACGGTTCGGGGAAAAGTTCATTGTCAAGCCTGTTGGCCGGTCTGTATCGTCCGTCCGGGGGGCATATAACAGATTTGAGAGAACAAGATTTTCCTGCCGTCTTTCTTAAATCGCGTACGGCTTATGTAAGTCAATCATTCCCCATGCTCTCCATTTCGGTGCGTGAGAGTTTTCTCAGTGAAAGAATATCGGATAATGAAATGTGGTGGGCTTTGGATAAAGTGGGATTGATGGAAAAAGTGAAATTTTCACCGTTCGGATTGGGTAGCATTGTGGGGAAGGATGTGTTCTTTTCTAAAGGACAGTGGCAATGTTTTGCGATTGCAAGGTTGCTCGCACAGAAAGAAAAAGACATATGGATTTTAGATGAACCCACCAGTGCGATGAATGCAATATACGAGGAGAAAGTTTTGAAATCCGTATTACAAGAGGGAAGGGATAAAATACTGGTTGTCGTGTCTCATCGATTGGGCTTTGCGCCCGAAATGGATGAAATTATTCATTTGGAGAATGGAATGGTGCGATGCTGCGGGAATCACCAATACCTCATGACGCATGACAGCAGGTACAAAGAATTATTTGAATCACAAAAAGGGATCTATCGATAACAAATTGAGGTTTCGCGTATCGCATATTGACTTCTCTCTCTCCTTTCAATAGAATAGTTGCTATGAAATATGTTAATCTTCATATCCGTATGAAAAACAGAGGAAAGTTGTGACACGCGCATTCAAGGTTGCCGGGTCTGCAACCAGGGGAAATTTTGAATCTGTTCGTGAAATAAATCGTATTACTGTACTCCGCAACGAAGAATTCGGGGTGCAGCTTTTCATCCATTCAGATGAACCGTATTTTTTAATCTGCGGCAGGCGGCAGGATATTGCCTGGAACGGCTTGCAGCATCGTTTGAGGGTGGACGTCACGGCGTGGTCGGATGCGCGTGAGACGAGCTCTTCGTTCTCTGATTTGAAACTTCATATCGTCGGCAGTGTAAAGGGCGACGGCGGGACTTTGGTTCCGGATGTGCTGGAGGAAGGCGCGGGCAAGTCGGTGGAGACCGCTGTACAGTCCGTCTATATCGCCGCAAAAATTGCGGAGCATTTTCCGAAAATGTGTCGGGAGCTGAAGCTCCGTATACGCGTCTTTGCATCACATGGCTTTGCGGATGAGGAGATGATTTTCGAGCGGAGTGTGGATGTCTCGGTGCGCGATTACATGCTTCCCGATGTCTCCACGTCCGAGTTTTACATGGATCTCTGGCAGCATCCGTGCAATTGGGCGCGCGCATACGGGGTTCCGTACTACGGTGAGGAGCATATGCAAATCATCGACCGCTACCTCGAGGGGATGTCGAAGCTCGGACAGAAAGTCTGCGATCTGATTATATCGGATTATCCGTGGGCGGGGCAGCGTTGTTACCTCGTGCCCGACAATCACAACAATCTCTTTGAACTGAATATGATCCGGGTTTCAAAGGACGAAGCGGGGAATCTCGTATGCGATTTCCGCGCGTTGGATGCGTATGTCGAACTGGCGAGAAAACACAATATGGCGGAGGAAATCAATCTCTTCGGGATATTGTGCAATTGGGACGCCTATTCGTTCGGCAATCCGATCGAGGATTTTTATGATCCCATCCGCATTTCGTACTTTGATCAAAAAGACGGAGTGTATCGGTATTTCCGCACGGTCAAGGAGGTCGAAACCTATTTGCGACTCGTGTTTGCACATCTCGACGAGCTCGGACTCTGGGAGCGCACGCTGATTATGAGCGACGAACCGTCCAATGTCGCGTATTTTCAGGAGTCTCTGGACTTGTTCGAACGCGCTGCGGACGGAAAGCACATCGCGCTGAAATGTGCGATTCACGATCAGACATTTTTCCAAAATCATGCGGATTCTATCAAGTCGCTGTCGCTCAATACCTGCGAGCTGATTCACAATATCGACAAGATGGAAGATCTGCGCGCTCAGGTGGAGAAGAATGGCGGTACGCTTACATGGTACTCCTGTTGCTTCCCGACCGAGCTCAACGTCTTTTTGAAATCTCCGTTGATGGAGAGCAGGTTGACGGGTTGGTTTACCTACTACATGCATATGCACGGTTTCCTGCGTTGGGCGTACGGCGTATGGCCGGGAGATGTCTACCGGGATGCCGCTTACAAGCCGGAGAAATGGGCGGCGGGGGATATGTTTTTCGTTTATCCCGGAAAGAATATGCGCCCGGCGGAGTCTCTCCGGCTCAAGAATCTCCTCTACGGTGTACAGGATTATCTGCTGTTGAAGTCCCTGGAGGATGTGCTGGGGCGAGAGGCGGTCGTGCGCGAGCTGGAGCCGCTGCTCGGAGCGAGACGGGAGATGAGGTATCTCGAACCGAGAGAAGTGGAGCTGCATCACAGCGTCGAGGAAAGTGCATACCTGGAAGTCAGAGAACGACTGATGGACAAGGCGGAGAGATACCGGGACGTCTTGCGGAAGATATCGGACTGCATCGTGGAGATGGACGAAGATGAGATTATTCCGAGCATAGAACGGGCACTTTCCGAAGGCGTGTCCGCAGAGTTGATACAGGAACAGGGTCTGAGCGACGGAATGCTGCGCGTCACGAAGCTCTTTGAGGAGAAGGAATACTATGTGTCCGAGGTGATTGTGTGTGCGGACACTTTGAATAAGGGAATCGGGTATCTCAAGAGCAGGACCTCCGTTCAGGAGGCGGCAGGACCGAAAATCGTCCTCGGCGTGGTGGAAGGAGATCTTCACGAAATCGGAAAGAACATCGTGAAGATTATGTTCGAGGCGGCGGGATTTCGTGTCATCGATATGGGGCTGAATGTTCGGGCGGAGGAAATCGTGCAAAAGGCGATGGCGGAAAAGGCGGATGTCATCGGACTTTCGACCATGATGACCACGACGATGGGAAAGATGGCGGATGTCGTCTCTTTGCTGAAAGCAATGAATTGTAGGATTCCGAAGGTCATCATCGGAGGCGGATGCATCAGCGAGAGGTACTGCAGAGAAATCGGGGCGGACGGCTATTCTCCGAATGCCGTCGAAGCGGTGAAGCTGGTGCGCAAGCTGGTGTCGGGAGCATCGGAGGAGAGCCCGCATGTATAAGGGAATGACGCTTTTGGAGTATCTGCAGAGTGAGGACAGGGTTTTCTTTCTGCCGGATATGGCGACCAACGGACTGAAGTTCTTCGGGTATAAAAGCTATGATGTGTACACCTCTCCGGAAAAGCAGCTGCAGCTCTCCAAGAAAATGAACGAGATGTTTGAATCGGATTTCAGCTATTCGTTTTGCGACGGAGCGATTTTTTGTGAAACTCTCGGATTGGAGCTTCTGAAGCCGGATTATGATTTTCCGAGCGTGATGAGTCATCCGGTGCAAAGTGTGGAGGATCTGAGGGCGATGCGTGTTCCGAATCCCTACAGGGACGGGAGAATGCCGGTCAATCTGGAGAGTCTCGGAAGGATTGCCGGGGAGATCGACAAACCGCTGTATGTGTCGATTCAGGGCCCGTTTACACTGGCTGTACAGCTCGCCGGGGCGACGCATCTTCTCCGAAGCATTATCAAAAATCCGGAGTATGTGAAGGAGATCTTGGCGTTTACTCTGGAAACCGTTCTCGCATACGCCGTAGCGGTCGACAAAGCCGGAGCTTCCTATATCTCCATCGCCGAACCCGGGACTGTCACGCTGAGCCCTGAGAATTTCAAGAAATATGTCATCCCGAGTGTCAATCGAATTTTTGACAGCTTGGATTGCTGGAAGGGCATGCATATCTGCGGGGACACCTCTCATTTTCTGGACCTGATGCTGTCATGTCATTTGGATGCGGTCAGCCTGGATCAGATTATGGATTATCGGGAAGTGATTCATCGGATACCGCGCGACAAGGTGCTGATCGGAAATCTCGACCCGATAGCGCTGATCGGCAGGGGGACGCCGGAGGAGATTGCGAGGCGGACGAAGGAGTTGTGCCGCGAGATGGACGGGCATGCCAATTTTCTGTGCGCGCTGGGCTGCAATTGTCTGAACGACACGCCGGATGTGAACCTGCAGACCGCGATTCGAACGGCGCGCAGTCATCGGAAGGCGGGAATGACCGGAACGTAATGCGTCATCCTGTGAAAGAACAAAAACGAAAAAATAAGGATATTTATGCCGCA
>JAUMXJ010000107.1 GCA_030529205.1 Bacillota bacterium
TACCACTAAGACCACAGCTGCGGATTCCAAGGAGTCCGGTGAGAGCACTACCGAATCGACTACCGAGACGACAGAGCGAAGCAATGAATCTTCTACGGAAGAAACCACCACTACAACCGAGGCGACCACTGTTACAACAGCCTCTTCGGCAGGTGCGGTGGTAACGACAGCCACAGCTCCTGTCACGACCAGGCCGCGCGCTTTCGTAGACGTCGCGGAAGAAATTCCTCTCGGCGTAAAGACAACGGCTCCGATCGATTTGGAAATTGTTATTACGGAAGCGGTTCCGCTCTCGGGACTTCCGTACACCGCATCCGTTCCGTTTGAACTCTTTATCGGATTCGGTATCCTGATTCTGACCATCGGATTGACCGTGGGAAGAAGACTCTAAGCACAATATCAAACAAAGGTCATACAAAAAGTCGCTCCTCATTGTGAGCGACTTTTTATTTTAGTATGAAGCGGGCTACTGTATCTGAAGCAGTGCCTGTGCCAGCACCATATCCTCGGGATCCGTGATTTTGATATTGCACTTTTCTCCCCGAATCAATCTAATCGAGCAGCCGTAATTCTTCGCCAACGTGGCATCATCGGTAACGGACGCTCCGTAGTCGGATGCGTCGTACAGAACTCTCGCTGCCCCCATACGCATCATTTGCGGAGTCTGTACCGTCACATAATCTTCTCTCGCGATATTCAGTAGGGAATCTTTTGCCTTGAGGGTGTCCGTAATATCGGTAAACGGCAACACAAAATCCGCATCTCCCGACAGTCCTTCCAAAAGTACTCGCCACAGAGATGCGGATGCAAACGGTCGACAACCGTCATGTACCGCGACGTAGGATTCTCTATCGTCAATCCGTTCTGTGCGCGTGCACGCCGACGAGCCGTTCACCGAATCGTCCTTCAAGACACGAAATGCCTTCCCCACGCTTTCCGCCCTGCTCTCTCCTCCCGCCGTAATTTTTACAATCGAGGCATGGGCGGAAAATAAAGCTTCCATTTGCGAGCAATCCGCGGAAGGTGCCGCAATCACGATTCTTTTGAGCGCATATTTCTTCGGATCTATGTGCCGGAAGGCATCGAGTATCCCTTCGACCGTCCGTACAATCAGAGGCATTCCCTGAATCTCCGCAAACTGCTTCTTCGCACCGAAGCGCGTTCCCGTCCCGCCGGCTGGGACGATCACATAAACATTCTTCATAACTTTCTGCACATCATGGTCTTTCATCTTCCGTTCCTCTAGGACAATGTCCGCAAATGCTGCAGCAACTCCTTGACATGGCTGATTCCTACGAGCTTCATCTGAGAGTTGACGCCGAGACTTCGGTTCAAATTTCCCTTCGGCACAATCGCCGTCTCAAAACCCATTTTGCTCGCCTCGGCGATACGCTGTCCGAAATGACTCACCGCCCGCACTTCACCGTTCAACCCGACTTCTCCGAATACAATGACGCTTTCTCTCATGGTCGTTCCGTTTATGCCCAGGAGCAAGGACGCTACAATAGCCAGGTCGGCTGCCGGCTCGTCCACCTCAAATCCTCCGACCACATTCAAATAAATATCATTCTGATAGAAAGGCATGCCTAAACGCTTTTCCAGGACGGCGGTCAAGAGCATCATTTTCCCATGATCGATTCCCGCACCCATCCTTCGCGGATTCGACAAAAAACTTTGCGAAACAAGACACTGGATTTCCAGCAGCATCGCACGACTTCCCTCAATCACCGGCAGAATAACCGCTGCACCCCCCTCGCCCAGAAAGAGTGCGGACGGATTCGGCACATCGACCAGACCTGTGCCCGTCATCTCAAATACGCCGATTTCGCTGACCGATCCGAAACGATTCTTCACCGCACGCAGGACACGATACATTTTGCGAAAATCCCCTTCGAAATACAGCACAGTATCGACCATATGCTCCAACAGTTTCGGCCCCGCAATGCTTCCGCTCTTCGTCACATGCCCAACGATAAAGACGGAGACCCCCTTTCCCTTCGCGTAATTCATCAGAGTCGCCGTCGCCTCCCGAATCTGGGAAACACTTCCCTGCGCGGAATTCGACGTCTGCGTGCTCATCGTCTGAATCGAGTCGATGACCAGGACTTCCGCCTTCACCTTGTCCGCCGCCGCCAAAATTTGCTCCAGCCGATTCTCACAGACGAGATAAATATGCTCCGCATGCTCGGACAGACGCTCCGCACGCAGTTTCGTCTGACGCAGCGACTCCTCGCCGCTCGCATAGAGAACGCGCACCCCCATCTTGCCCGCAGCTTGAAGCAAAAGAGTCGATTTTCCGATGCCCGGATCCCCGCCGACAAGGACCAGGGAGCCGCGCACCAATCCGCCGCCGAGCACGAGGTCAAATTCCCCGATCCCGGTAGGTATCCGAACATCCGCATCCACGCCCACATCTCGAAGCGCGACAGGCTCCGTTTCCAAAATCACCGGTGCCGACTTGTTTCCGCTGCCGGACGAGACGCCCAAACGCTCCGGTTCTTCCTCCACGGTATTCCAATTGCCGCACTCCAGACATTTTCCCATCCATTTCTCATACTGTGCGCCACAATGCGTACACGAAAAAATCTTCTTGTTTTTCATATCATGTATTATACCAAAACCAAGACATCAAAATATGCTAGAATAGGAACATGAATACACACAAAATCAAAGTCCGGGACCTTTATGTCGCGCATCCTGCACCGCTGCTCAAGGCGGAGCATCTTGTCGCTTCTCTTTCACATGATATGGACGAGGGCGACCTGCTGCATCTCGTCGACCGCTTCGGACGCAATGTAGGGACGGCAATTTATGGAATTCAGCCGCGTTCCATCGGCTGGGTTGTTTCAAAACAGGCACTTCCGTCGTTGGATGCGTCATTCTTTGCACATAAATTCGCCAATGCCTTTTCCAAGCGCATTGCATTCCTGAAAAGTCCGAAGACCAATGTCTTTCGCATCTTCAACGGGGAGGGAGACGGCATCGGCGGTCTGACCGTCGATTACTATGATTCTCATCTGCTCATCTCCTACTACAATCTCGGAATCTATCGATATCGCGAAGCCATACGCAAAGCCGTTCGTCAGACTGCGGAATTTACGGCAATCGTGGAAAAGAAGAGATTCGGCGACAATCAGGACGGCGAAGTTCTCGGCGGAGTTTTCAGTGAAAATCTCGGGATGCCCGCGGGCGAACCCCGCGAGACGGAACAAACGGAAGCGAGAAATCTGCCTCCTTTCATCTGCAAAGAAAATGATGTGAAATGTTGGATTGATCTGGTCAACGGCGGCATGACCGGCATCTTCGCCGATCAACGCGAAGTCCGAAAAACCATTCGAAATAAATACGCCAAAGGACAAAGAGTCCTGAACCTCTTCTCTTACACCGCCATGTTTTCAGTCTTTGCCGCGCTGGGAGGAGCGAAATCCACCACCAATGTGGATTTGGCACGACGCTCTCATGAGCTGGCGAAAGCCAACTACGAACTCAACAACCTTTCTCCCGACGCACATGAATTCATCACCGGTGACGTATTTCAGTTTTTGGAAAGCGCCGCAAAATCGGATTATCGGTACGACCTCATCATCATTGATCCGCCGAGTTTCTCAAACTCCTCATACGGAACATTCTCGTCCGAAAAAGGTCTGGGAAAATTGATTGAGGCATGCCTGAAAGTGGCACACAAGAACAGCCGACTCGTCGTCTCGACAAACAACTCCAGAATCTCCGCCGAAAAATTCAAAAAAATCGTATCCGAAAAACTTGTCGTCCTGGAAGAATTCTCCCTGCCGCAGGACTATCGATACGCGAAAGACGTGGAGGGTTCAAACTACCTGAAAGTCGCAATCTGCAAAATCAAAATATAGTGTCCCGACGCTCAGCGTCGTTCTCTCAGCACGCAGTAAATGGTGTAGTAATTATAACTGTCCTCGACAATATTCTTCTCTTCATCCACATTGAAGTTAAAATCTTCGAGAATAAAAAACACTTCAAATTCTCTGTTATCAAATGCAAAATGCATTTGATAAACAGGGACTTCCGCATTGTCTTCAATCACATTGGTCAGAAAGTCGAAGTAGCAGAGGCCCGGGTGTGACTGTTCATCTACATTCCCGGTTTCCGAGCGGCGGTTATAATCATTTTTATCGAAAATGGCAATCCCGGACGGGTTTCCCGACACGACGAAATCGCCCACTTCAATCTCTTCCATGTCCCGTATTCGGAACATGTACTCATGATCCGCCAAATGAACGATGCCGTCATAATTGTAGGCGGAGAGATTGGTGTAGACGGATTTTTCTCTCACCGAATTCGAATAATACTTGGTCGACAGCATCGCACAACTCGATTGCAAATCCTTCAGAGCCGCGTACTCTCGTCCCTCAAAATCACTGATTTTTTGTGCCATGATTTTATCGATACACGAATCGATCCGATATGCCACCTCGCTCTCCAAGATCACACCGGCACATGTCGCTCCGCCCCCCAGAATCTGCTCCAAATCATGTCCCTGCTCCTTGAAAATCTCCGCCAGAATATTCATTTGACTGTGGTATGTGACATTTCTCGCGGACAGTGAACCGTACATGGAAATGTGAAGCATGACAATCGAGAGGACGACGATGGCGAACTGCGCTCTCCATTTATAGACAAAAAGAAGCAGCAGCCCGAGTGTATTAAACAGGGCGAAGAGAAGCAGGAAGTACCGCGACTCCGTAAACCCGTAATGATAAATTCGAATAAAAATGCTGGTAAAGAGCAGGAGAACGGGAACAACCAATGCGGGGATCAGCTTTCTGCTGTTCAAGATAATCCATTTTTC
>JAUMXJ010000108.1 GCA_030529205.1 Bacillota bacterium
TATTTGGTCTGCCGATCGGCTTTACGAGTTCAATATATCACGCGTAGATTCTCAATTGAACAGAACAAAGGTTGAATGTTCAAAAAATATTCAACCAAACAGATTCATTTCACCCAACCGAAGGTTGATTATATACCAAGACAGCGTCAATTATTAATGAAATTATACAATGTTGAACAAAACGCACGAATAAATCCGCCTCTCACCACTCACCGATAATTATTGATAATAATTATCAATAATGTTAGTATGATAAAGTAGACAGGGAGGTGAGAATGGATACTCTAGAGCAGAGAGGCAAATCGCATGGTGTTCTCGACAATATGTGGTTCTATACCAAGATATGGGCAAAGACCTTTCCGACAGGTCTGTTTATGATTCCGCTTTTGGCGGCGTTCACCATTTTGTATATTTATGAACAGATCAATATTCCGCGTGTCCTGGTTGAAGTGCTGGAAAAGCGGGGAGATATGATGGATATGCTTCGCGCGCTCACATTTCCCGCCTTGTTTTTGATTCTCTCGAAGACGATGAACGGGGTGTTGAACTCGGGCATTATGTCTTTGGGAAGCAGGCCGATGATTTATCTTTACTCCGTTCCGATCAATGAAAAACTCTTCTCTATTCACTATCAAACTCTGACTTCTCCGAAAGTCCAATCCAAATTGGTCAAGGCGAGAAATATCGCGTTCAGCGGAGACGGCCCGGGAATCCATTTTTTCGGGGTGACGGTTTCCGGACTGCTCACTGCTGTCGCCGGTGCGGTGATTTTTACTTCTTCCATCGTGTTTGTCGATCCGATTTTGCTTGTTGTGATTCTATTATCCGGATTTGTCAATTTGTTTTACGGATTCTTCGTGGGAAAATATGTGAGTAAAAGCATGAAAGAACGCAGTGACGATGAGAAAAAGGAGAGTTACATCATCCGTGTTCTGGAAAGCCGTATGTTTGCCAAAGACATCAGGCTTTATCGTATGAGGGACTGGCTTTACTCGAAATTCAGTCATTACCATAGAAGGCATTCGAAATACCTTCTCGGAGAAACGCGCATCAGGGTGAGCGCGATTGTCCTGAATGCGTTGATGGTTCTCGTACGAGATTTGATTGCCTACGGCTACTTGATATTCATGCTGCATAACGGAGCCGTCGGCATATCGGGATTTGTTTTTCTCCTGGGACTGGTGTTTCAGTTTTCAAAGTGGATGGACTCCATTGTAGAACAGATGAATGCGCTGATCACGTTCAGTACGATGATGAATCAGGTCAGAGATTTTTTGGATGTCGAGGACGAAGTCGGTGAAATCCGATACGGCACATGTCTTGAGCGGGATGTCTGCATCTGTCCGAGTATTACGTTTCAGAATGTCGGATTTCGGTATCCCGAAGGTTCGGCCTGGATTTTTAAGAATTTCAATCTGAAGATTCGCGGAGGGGAGCGGCTCGCATTGGTGGGAATCAACGGTGCGGGAAAGACCACCCTGATGCTGATGCTGATGGGACTCCTGCATCCGACGGAGGGCGATATTCTCATCGACGGAAAAAGCTATCGAGAATTTCATCCCCGTGAATACTATCGGCTGTTTTCTCCGCTTTTTCAGGATATCATCTTGTTTCCCGAGCGCATTATCGACAATATTACCGGCGGCGTTGAGATGGAAGAAGAAAAGTTGGAGGCGGTCTTGCGATTGAGCGGTATGGACCGTATCATCGAATCTCTTCCGAACGGCAGGGACACATACCTCGTCAAAAACAGTCAGGACAAAGCGATTGATTTGTCGGGAGGGCAAAATCAGCGTCTGCTTCTCGCCCGCGCTCTGCTCAAAAATGCCAAGATCAATATTCTCGATGAGCCGACCGCGGCACTTGATCCTCTCGCGGAATCTCAGATCTACGAGGAATACAGCCGGATGACGGCGGACAAGACTTCGATCTTCATCTCTCATCGCCTGGCTTCTACCAGATTCTGTGATCGCATTGTCCTTCTCGAATACGGAAAAATCATCGAAGAAGGTACGCATGAGGAGCTCATGAACGCACGGGGTCGCTACTGCGAGATGTACGAGGTGCAGAGCAAGTACTATCAGGATGCGGGAATCGAAGCCTCCGAACTCCTCCGAGAACATGAACACGAACTATCGGAAAAACGACGAGAAAATCAACGTGAAGGCAAGAACGATGACGAATACGGGAGGACGGTATGAGCACGAGAACACACAATGGGGCAAGTTCCGGTGTCAAAACGGGAATCGGCAGATTTTTATGGATGGCAAAATACGCGGAAGAACAGGAGCCGGGATTCGTCCGGACCGCATTGGCGGGAAAGACTGTGGACGTCATTCGCGTCCTGTTGCCGCTATACCTCTCCCGATCGGTGTTGGAGGCCGTTTTTTCGGGAGCGGGGATTGATGATGTGTTAATGACCGCCGGCATCGTCACGGCAATATACTTCCTGCTCACCGTACTGTCCGGTTATTTTCAGAGAAAAGCGAATTATCACTACCTGAGATTGATGAAGAAACATCAGGTGCAAAAAGCGCTGACCGTTCTCGAAATGGATTATGAGGACACCGAGCGTGACGATGTCCAAAATGAGCTTGTTGCCATCAAACAGATGGAGCGCACGGTGGCAATGGGAATTCGCACATTCCAGGAGAGTTTTTCGGTTGTGTTTGCGAATGTCATTTGCATCGGGGTCGGAATATATCTGGTGTGGGATTTGTTTTTCGTTCCCGCGGCCGGCGTCGCGCCGTTTCTCAATTGGGGTTTAAATATCGGATATCTCGGGCTGATCTTCATTCTTCACTACTTTGCCGTAAAAATCGATATGAATACCATGCGGATATATGGTAATACGGCAAAAAACATCTATGTCAAAAACCATCGATATCTGCAGCAGTATTCCGAACTTCTGTTTGATTACAAGGTCGGAAAGGATATCCGATTTTACAGCGAGGCGCTCGGAAAACGGTACAACGAGGTCTATCGCGTGCGCAGCTCCGAGACATACAATGTGTTTTTTCGTCTTTTCTCCACGGCGGGGGCAAAGCGAAATTTCATCAGCGGCTTTGTCACGGTGCTGACTGCAGTGTTTGTCGGATTGCGTGTGCTATGGGGCAGTGTCGCGCTCATCGATGTTTTTTTGTGTCTCGGGGTACTCGAACTATTGTTTAGAAATATTGAAGAGCTGACGGAGGCGTTCGGAAAGATTATCTCCTCCGACGGAATCAGAAAAAAGTTCGTGCATCTGTTACTTAATCAGGAGGTGTGGATGGAATCTTCACAGGAATCGGTTTCGCCCACATCCGACTCGATGTCGGCGTCGACGACCGCTGAATCCTCATCCGCTTTCGGGTCGATGTCTATGACCGCCGACTCCTCGTTTGTACAAGAAGATGGAATCGGTTCGTCCGAAAGAAGAGGTGAGAGGCCGGATGTTCCGACTGTGGAGTTCCGACATGTCAGTTTCAAGTATCCGAATTCCGATGTCACGGTACTGAAGGACGTCAATTTGAAAGTGTTCGGAAATCAAAAACTTGCACTGGTAGGACTGAACGGCTCCGGAAAGACGACGCTCATCAAATTGCTGCTTGGACTTTATGCGCCGACTGAGGGAACAATCTTGATTCAGGGTGAAGACACTTCGCATTGGAGCAATGAACGCTTCGTCTCATTCTTTTCCGCCGTATTCCAGGACTTTAAGCTGTTCTCTTTGAAAATAGGAGAAAATGTAGCCGGTGCGGAAGAGTATGACGAAGAATCGGTTGCGGAATGTCTCAGAAAGACAGGGCTTTCCGAATTCCTTGAGAAAAACGGCACAGACGGATTCTTATATCGTGATTTTGAGGAGGGCGGAATTGAGATTTCGGGAGGGGAAGCGCAAAAAATCGCCATGGCAAGAGCGATTTACCATGGCGGAAAATTTTTCGTCCTCGATGAACCTACGGCTGCACTCGATCCTCTGTCCGAGTACGAGATTTACACGCACTTCGGGGAGATTACATCCGATCAACCCGCCATTTACATCTCGCATCGCCTTTCTTCCTGCATATTTTGTGACGTCGTCGCGGTGATGGACAAGGGGAGGATTATTCAAATCGGAACGCATGAGGAATTGCTCGGGGATGCTGACGGATTATACTCCGAACTCTGGCAAGCACAGGCGAAGCACTATCGGAATCAGGAAACGAGCGAAGCCGTCGGCTAATCACGGCTTTGCTCATCCGCTTCCGTGAGGTATTTCGTGTGAACCGCCGGGATGTCATACCATCCGAACCCCTTTATCCCGCCCTGTTCTTGCGATCCGGGCACTTCAATATAAAATCGATAGATGGGAAGGAAGTATTCATCATAGATTCCGGTATTGTAAATCAGTTCCGTGTGCACAATGTTTTTGAGAATCTGTTCCCGGTCGGATTTTTGAAAGGCGTTGAATACAGTTCCGCTGAAGTCTTTTTCGTGCAGCAACCTTTTCGCTTCTTCGACTGAAAAGACGGGGTAGTCCGCAACTTTTTCTGTTCTTGTATTGAATTTTCGAATCAGAAACAGTCTCCCGCTGTCGGAAGGAGCAAAATGTGTGGATTCAAAGTGATAGTGAAGGATTTGGTCGATTTCGCTTCCGTCGGCATCAAAAAACGACAATTGAAAATGCGGTTTTTTGTCTGAAGAATAATCGCCTCCGGTAATGTCGGCTTTCGGGCTTCGGTACGCCATGACATCTCCGTACACCGACTTGAGGTATGCGGCGGTTTCCAAAAGCTGCTCATAAGCGGCGTCGTGCCGGAATGTGTATTGTTCGGGGAGCTTGACCTCTT
>JAUMXJ010000109.1 GCA_030529205.1 Bacillota bacterium
TCCGCAACCGTCGTATGAATGATCCTCTCCTTCTCGGATCCCAGATCCTGTCCGATATGAACCGCAAGCTCTCCGAACCCGTATTCACAGAGCGTCTCCGCCAATTCTCCTGTATTGTTACCGGTGAGCGCAAAGGTCAGACGATTTCTGCGAACAGCGCTGACCGGCGCACCTTCACGTCCGTGACAGCTGATCAGCTTGGCATCCTGCCACGGAAGACCGCATTTCGCAAAAAAGTACGAGACGGAGGAAATTCCCGGAATCGGAATCACGTCCGAAACAATCTCTCTCCCTTCTTTTTTTCGTTTGAGCATCTCCATTCTCACGGCATGAGCGGCGCTGTAGAAGCCGGTATCGCCCGAGACGAGAAGAACGGAGACTTCTTCACGGCTGTCCGTTTTTTCCTCGGACTGCATGTTTTTCGCAATTTTTTCAAAAACGCGCTCCGCTCTGTACTCTTCATAAATGACGGCTTCTTTCTTGCAGAGCCCGTGATCACGGGCAATCGCAACCATTCGCGGCGCACCGCATATCAGATCTGCACCGCCGATGATTCTTTTTGCTTCTTCGGTCAGCGTTTCAAACCCCATTCCCACGCCGACCACATATAATTGGCCTGTATTTCTCATACCACCTCTATTTCGACTGCGCCGACCGAAAATAAGAGAGCACGTCCACATCCCGATGATGCTTCGGATTCCACATCGGTGTTCCGCTTTTTTCGACAAGAAGCGTGCGCACCCCCTCGTAAAAGTCATGATTTCTCAAAAAATTTCGAACCAACACATAATCCTGATCCAAACATTCCCTGACCGTCATGCCGTCTCTCGCACGTCGATGCTGCTCCATCACGACCGCCATGGAAGTCGGAGAATTTCCGTCAAATTCACTCATCACCTGCGCGATGAACTCCGAATCCTCTCCCCTTGAAGCTGCGGTGCGGAGGGATTCCGTCACATCGTCAAGAGAATCTTTGTCAAAATATTTGGAAATAAGTGCTTCGTGCATCTCCAGATACCCTTTCTTCCTACCGCATGCATATTTCCGCAATAAATTTTTCAGTGTTTCCGCCACTTCCCCCGCAGTCAGGATTTTTCCGAATGACCGCAGAATGTCCGCCTTAAGCGAAGCGTAGTCGGACGAACGGATTTTATAATCCGCCACCCCGAGGTAAAGACAATCATCCGCATCAATGGTCTTCGAAGTCAGACAGACATAGTGCCCCATTCCGTTCGGCAATTTCGACAGGTAGTAGGAGGTCCCGACATCGGGAAAAAGTCCGATTTTCATCTCCGGCATCGCCCATTTCGTCCGCTCGGTCACCACACGAAAATCCGTGGAGATGGACATCCCGACGCCTCCGCCCATTGTGATTCCGTCGAGATACGAGAGAATGACCTTCGGAAAATCCGCAATGACAAAATCCATTTCAAACTCACGACGAAAAACCGTTTCCGCCGCTTCCGGATTCCCGCTCCTTCCGAGCTCGTACACGGATTTGACATCCCCGCCCGCGCAGAACGCGCGCTCGCCTGCACCCTCGAAAAGAACCAGACGGACACTGTCGTCCCGCCTGCACTCTTCCAATGCGGTCATGATTCCCTCAATCACCTCCAAACTCAGCGCATTGAGTTTTTCCGGCCTTTGGATGGTCAGGACCGCCACACCGCATTTCTTCTCCAAGACTACATATTCCGTCATAATCCCTCTCCTCCGACTGCGCGAGACGGATTCGGCATCGACTCCTACATCCGACTCGATGTCCGCCGTTTCCGCTCGCCCATCTCCGCGGCGCATTAGAGCTCCGCCCATTCCTTCTCTTTAAAACCTACCAACACCCTGTCATCCGTCACAAGAAGCGGCCTCTTGACCAGCATTCCGTCGCTTGCAAGAAGCCTGACGGTTTCTTCCTCGGTCATATTCTCGAGCTTCTCCTTCACCCCGAGCTCACGGTATAGCTGCCCGCTCGTATTGAAGAATTTCTTGACGGGGAGTCCGCTCTTTTCAATCCACGCCTTCAACTCTTCATAGCTCGGATTTTCGCTCTTAATCTCGCGCGACTCGAATGCAATCCCCTTTTCTTCCAAAAGCGCACGCGCCTTCTTACAAGTGGTTCATTTCGCATAACAGATAAACTTCACCATATTTCCCCCTTAAACTTTTAACAATGCAATAAGCCCGCATCCCCTCCGTGAGGGCACGTCATAATCCGGAGATGTCGGCCTCCCGGAGCATTCGCACCATCTCTTCCAGGCTCACGAAATCCGTCTCGTCGATCGGACGCTCCAGGACAGCCACTTTCAGTCCCGATTTCAATGCCGCCGTCACTTTCTGATCGAATCCGCCCGCCTTTCCCGTATCCTTCGTAATGACAATCTGCGCCCGGTTTTCCCGATACTGCACCATATTGTATTCCTCGCTGAACGGTCCGTGCAGCCCCAGAATATGCTTCATCGGAAATCCCAGCTCATTGCACACCGAGATTCCCTCCACCGTCGGAAGAATGCGGACGAGAACACGGGACTCGAAATCCCGTATTTTGGCGAGCCAAGGCAAATCCTTCGCGCCGAGTGTGGAAAAAATACGCTCGTCCGAGGTGTTGAGCCATGCGACCATCTGCTCGATGGTCTGAAAAAAGAACAGATTCTCCCCTCCTGAGGATTCCCTATCCAGGGTGGACGGCCTGAGCACCCTCACATACCTGACTCCGACAGCTTTTGCCGCCCTGCTGATATTCCCGCTCACAATGGCGGCATACGGATGCGTCGCATCTATCACCATTTCCGGACGATGTTCCGCAAACAACCGCTTCATCTCCGCTTCGTCAATCCGACGCGCAAACACGTCCATCGCCGTCTCCGACGCATTCCCGAGCGCATCGAATTCGAGCGCCTGCTCTCCATACTCCGTCGCCACAAAGACCGCGGAAGGCACTCCCGTCTCCGCGAGCACCCGCGCAATCACCCGACCTTCCGTCGTCCCGCCGAACAATACAACCCGATACATCGCTACATCTCGTACTTGTCTTTGTATCCGCGCGGAGTGACCATTTTTCCGTCTATGACTCTCGTCTGCGAGTTTCCGATAAAGACCGTCGTGAACATGTCGACATCGACCTCACCCAATTTATCGAGGGTTGTGATTTCCACGCTCTCCCCCTCCCGGCCGATGCGTCTTGCGACTCCGCAAACCGTGTTCGGACTGAGCGTGTTCAGAAGAACTTCGCATGCGTTCTTCAGATAATCCGCCCGCTTCCTGCTCGCCGGGTTGTAAATGGCGATACAGAAATCTCCCTGAGCCGCCAGCTCAAGTCGTTTATAAATCAGCGGAAGCGGTGTGAGCAGGTCCGACATGCTGATAACGGCAAAGTCGTGTGCGAGCGGTGCTCCGAGCAATGCGGAACCGCTGGATGCCGCGGTCACCCCCGCGATCACCTCGATTTCCGCTCCCTCATAGTTTTCCGAGAGCTCATAAATCAGCGTCGCCATTCCGTAGACGGTACTGTCTCCGCTGCATATCACCGCCACACGCTTTTCCTTTGCAAAATCAAGCGCCGCCTTACAGCGCTCCACCTCTCCCATCATCCCCGTCGCATAATATTCTTTCTCCGGAAAATGGGGTTTCACCAAATCGACATATGCCGTATATCCGACAATAATCTCCGCCTCCTTCAGCGCGTTCTCCGCCTCCAAAGTCAATCCTTCATACTTTCCGGGACCGATCCCGACTACGCTCAGCTTTTTCATATACTCCTTTCGACTCTCGTTTTCGTCATAATTTTCTGTCAATTCGCATCTTATTGTCGCCTTATGTCCTATGTGCTCACCGCATATCCTTCAAGCGAACGACATTTTGCGACAGCAACGGTCACGCCGTTCTTCGCCGTTTTTTTGCAGAGCAGCTCCACCCGCTCAAAACCCGACTCCCGCACTTCAGCGGATTTGACGGCGGCTCTTTCGCACACCGAATCCACTCCCGTCACGCCTTTCACAAAGGGCGACATGCTGAAGACATACTCTCCGCGGAGATGCGTCAAATCTTCTGCGGAGTAAAAACAGACGGGATAACCGCGCTTCCTGCAAAATGCAAGCAAGCCTTCCTCATCCGCTTTGAGATCGATGCTGGATACGGCGATTACGGCTTTTTCACTGAGCCGATGCGCCGTAAACACTTCCTCAAACAAGGACGCAATCGCTTCTTCCGACGTTCCTCTCTTACATCCGATTCCGACATAAAGGGTTTTCGGGGTCAGGCAAAGAGTCTTCTCCCCCAAAAACGCGGGCGTTTTGTGTCCGATATAGACATCCGGCATCTCCTCCGCGTGCGGAAGCGTTTCTGCTGTATCAGAGTCGCCGCAACCGTTACACAGAAGGTGAAACTCCCGCGGGATGTCGTCCAATCGGACGTCGCTCCACACGTCAATCCGCTCACCGCGCAGGACTTTCATCGAAACATCCTTGATTTTGGAAGGATTTTCAATGGAATATCCTTTTTTGACCGCCCAGCTGTCGATGGAAATGACGCCGTGGATATCCGTCGCGGTCGTAATGACGGGAATCATTGAAAAATGTCGGGCAAATGTCGTCGCAAGATCGTTTGCACCTCCGACATGCCCGGACAGCAGGGGAATGATGAAGGTTCCAAGTTCGTCGGAGACGAGGACTGCGGGATCCTCCAGCTTCGACTTGACAAAGGGTGCAATCGCACGAACCGCGATTCCCGTCGCACCGATAAACCAGATGGCGTCGCTCTCGGCAAACGCCTGCCGCACCGTCTCTTTCAGGCTGCCAC
>JAUMXJ010000110.1:0-720 GCA_030529205.1 Bacillota bacterium
TCTTGATGAGGAACCGTTTTATCATTCCACAACCTATGAACAAGATGGTGCAAATCAAGATTTTGTGGATAAACTCATGGATCATCCTTTGTTGAAAAGAATCGATGTATTTGCAGAAAACGGAAGAACATCCATTCTCGTATCGCCCGACGCTGTAAACCATTATGCGGATCGGTTTGATTCTTCCGTCGATGAAGTGTATATGCATGATCATTTTGTTCAGTATGATTACACATACGACAATAAGAAATTATTGCCGACCATGATTATCGCCTATCCCGACCACATACTGAAGGAGCTGAGCAATAGATTGAGCAGCGGAAAGGTTGACATTGGTAAAATATCCTCAGGAGAAGAAGTCATTCTGATGACGCTCCTATTTGAGGAAGATGTGGATCATCATGGTGTTGTCATGCACCGTATATTTGACAAGCCTACCGCAAAATCGTTTGATGATGCATATTTTATGGATGGCATGCAAATTTCAATACTTGATGTCAAACCTCAGAACAACATGCGTCTCAATCAGGTCATTACAGAAAAACATTTCAACGAAAGATATTCGTATCACAATGTTTCCACCAAGATTGGCGGAATCCTGAGAGGAAGAATGGCGTGGTTTGATTTATTTGGACTCCGTCTCAAACCGTACACGATTGTGACGAATATCGAAGGGATGAAAAATTTGGGTTTGTTCACGACATATACGAGAATTCGAGT
>JAUMXJ010000110.1:730-4767 GCA_030529205.1 Bacillota bacterium
CGGATTGGTTCCGAACATGCGATTTGAAAATCAAATCATAGAGCAGAGATCGTTTCGGATTATGAACAGCGTAATATCCGTATTTTCCATTTCACTCGTGATACTTAGCGCGGCCTCCCTGATTGTGACAAGTATGAGTCTCGCGGTGACAATCATGAGCAAGAGAATCTATACATATCGAATCCTGCGTTTAAACGGCGCAACTAGTAGCCGGATTACAACACCGGGAATCGTATACCTGTTTATATGTTGTCTGATCTCCGTTCCGGTCTCATACTATCTCACGACCTATTATTTGTGGGCTTCTAAAATTCTTCTGAGAAAAGAATTACAGGCGCAAATTGCCCTTCGTTCGATTGCCATAATCATCATGGTGGAAATCGTGATTCTGTTTTTGATTTTACTATACTGGAGATTGACAGCAAAAAAATCACCGTATATGTCATCCCCTCAATTTTGAGATGTAGTTTTTAAGTTTAGAAACGGAATCGTCTTTATTCAAAAATTTACTTGATTTTGCAGTTGTCACATTTTTCAAGGCGTCCAAAAAAGCCGCTATCATATTGCTTTCTTTTATCGCGATGACAACCGGCGGTTTTGTATGATTGGCAATGATTACTCCGAGTTCTTCTTTCACGTAGATGGTGTAAGGATGCATCTCGGTGCGCTCTATCAAATGAATGTTGTAGTTTTCGAAGTTTTCAAGAAGGGCAATGATATGTTCCAAGTGGGCGATAAATTCTTCTTTTGTATAATAAAGCCCGTCTTTGCTCAGCATATAAGACATGGAAACCTTAACTTTTCCGTTTTTTACCGAATCGATTTCCGGTAGGCATATCAGTTCCGTGAACCGGCTCGTTTTCAAAGTTTCCAAAAAATGATGACAGCGCTCGGCAAGCAAGGACACATCTCCGTATTCATCGGCCTCGGAACGCTCCAGTATTTGCATGCGGACCGGTTGAGGCATGGTCAATAAGGAGAGCGATTCCGTCTTAATCAGGGCATTGGTCTTGCTATCTTCAAATTCGTTCAGCATGATACGGCATTTGTGATGTTCCCCGGCAGTGAAAATTTGCATGAGAGGTTTACATAAACGCAAATACTCCATAAATTCTTCGGAAAAGGCATGTATCGCATCTTCATTGCGATAAAGGACATTTGCGGCGGATAAGACTTGCTCTCCCACGGAATTTGAGACAACTGCCGCCGTTTTCGGCGCAATAAAGAGGGTTCGCTTAAAAATGCCGTCTCGTTTTTTCTGATAATAGTAAGGTTCTATCATACCGCTCATATACAAGGGCATCCATTGAGTGAGAGCGCTCAACATTTCATCTAAATTCCTGCTTATCGTGTGTATGATCTTGATTCTGTTGCCGCGAGAGATGACTTTCACCATAAGCTCCGCCCATCTGCGAGCATAAGCCGGGTCGTCCGTCATCCAGGTGGTGTCTTCATCGCTGTAAAGAAGCAAAGTTTGAGGTGTTTCGCAGGCAGCAACTTCGGAAAGAAAACACTCCGCTGCTTTGCGCTTCCCTTCTATGCCAAAATAGACGGAAACGTCTTCATTCGGATTAGCCGTATCTGAGGAATTTAAGGCATTTGCGTGATCCGAATTATTTTTTTCTACAGACAGAGCGTTGAAAAATCCGCTTGCAGCATCGTCCGAACTATTTTCATGATTGCTTAACCAAAAGCCCAACTGAAGAGCCAGGGCATTTACATCTTTAGGCATAGTGACAGGTTTTAATGTGTTAAGCAAGACCCTATTTTGCAGGTCATCTTTAAATTGACGCGCAAGGAAGACAGCCATTTTTTGAATAATGTGTTCGTCTTTCGGCATCAGTCTTTTTCCTTTGCGCAATCGGCTGATGTAGGATGGGTCAAGATTGGTGGCAAGGGCTAAAGAACTGTTTGACGTCTTCGTGATAGCCATAAGAAAATCGAGTTTTTCCGAAAAGTTCATAAGAGTCCACCTTTATTTCGAAAATAGCATAAAGTACCTCACTTGTCAACAAAACCGGCAACAATCGTGCCACTGCTTTGTCAATGACAGATGCTTTAGATATATTCTTAAAATATTTCAAACTTGTTATATTTGAATTGACACAGAAGAGGATACCGATATCGATTTTTGAACATTTTTAATACAAGGAGGATAAAGTTATGAGAGCGAAACGATTCTTCAGTTTAATTCTGGCGCTGATGCTTTGTCTGTCGATGTTTCCTGTGTCGGCAGATGGAGGCGTGGTCGAGTATGATCTTTGGATCGGTGGCACGCGGGTGACAAGCGCCAACGCCGCCGATGTGCTTGTCGACGGCGGGAAAGTCCGTTATAACGCTTCGGAGAACACTTTGACACTCGAAGGTGCGGACATCACTAAGGAGGACCCCGGCACTTCAGATCCGCCGAGCGGCACTCAATGCGGGATTTATTATGGCGGAACGGACGATCTGACTGTTCATCTGACAGGAGATAACCGTGTCACTTATAACCACACCGGCAGTGGTTATAGTGTTTGTTACGGATTCTATTCAAGTTCGGGGGTGACATTTAAGGGTGGCGGTACCTTGACCGTCACTGTCGGGAAAGAGGATACGGAAGGAAAATACTATGTAGGGATGGATTTGTGGGGAAGATCAAAGATAGAGGCAGGCACGACGATCGTAGCCGAGGCTCTCTCAGCGAATAACAAGACTTCAGCCGGTTTTTCCCATGCCAATGGAGATTTGATTGTGGATGGAAACCTGACCGGGATAGCAGGTTCAGCACAGTACAGCACCGGTATAATAAGTGCGGGTTTAACTGTAAACGAAGGCGCCGAAGTGACGGCGACAGCCGATTCCGCATCGGTAAGTATCGGGTTGCGATGCCAATCCGGTACAGATGTTGACGGTCTTACCGTCAATGGCGGCAGTGTAAGGGCGACCGGCGGAGCGGCAAAAAGCACTTCCGGTGATGCTGTTGGATCCATGAGCACCGGTATTTTAGTATCCGGAGCAGGGGATTTCGGAATCGTCATAAAGAATGGCAGTGTGACGGCGAACGGAGGAGAGTCTTCCGGCACCTCCAAGAATGTCAGCAGCTACGGTATTAAATGCAACAGAATCTTCATAAACGGCGGAATCGTGGAAGCGAGAGGCGGAGAAGTGAGGAATGAGAGTGGAGATGTCCAGCTTAATGCTTTAAGTTGCGGTATCGACAGCGCATCGGATATGCATATTGGGGGGAATGCAATTGTTACCGCGGCAGGCGGCGATGCAAAATGTTCTCATTCCTTAGCCAAAGGATACTCCGTTAGTGCAGGCATCAGTGTCTACTCGCAATACGAAGAACCTTCTCTTACCATCGACGGAAATGCAATAGTAAATGCCTCTTCCGCTAGTGAGGGCTTTGATGTTAATTCAACTAAGCGAGTAAGCCGCGCCATTTTTGCGGTCAATATCAGGATCGACGGCGGTAATGTGACGGCTACAGCAGAGAATTGTCATTATTCTTACGGAATGCTGTGCGGCGCGAATGATGAAAATCATATCACCATCAACGGAGGCAATGTAAAAGCCATAGGTTACTCCCAAGCACTCAAAAAAGCGGCTGTACTCGGAAGCGGCATTACGGCTGGCGGTAGTGAGAATGTAGACGGCAGCAATGCTATAATGTACAATCCTTTAGACAATGACTACTACAGCTGGTTTAAGAGTCCGTTTACAGCTCCTGTCACGTACTCCCTTTCTCTTTCCCCCGACTCCTTTAACTTTGATGCACTGAGCGAGGGGTATACCGCACCTGCTCCTGTTACCGTCACCATTAGAAATACAGGAACAGTTGCGACGGGTGAACTCGGTATCGTTCTCGAGGGAACAAATGCAAGTTCTTTTGCGTGTTCTCCGGCAAGCATCACAAATATCGAGTCCGGCGGAACAGCCGAATTTACTGTTGTTCCAAATACCGGACTTTCGGAGGGAATTTACACCGCCACGGTCAATATCATCGGGGAGAACGGGATTTCCGGGGTATTTGATGTCGCCTTTCGGGTCAA
>JAUMXJ010000111.1 GCA_030529205.1 Bacillota bacterium
CAAAAAAGATTTGTTCGCGTCCGAATCCCCGAACGCATAGAAAATGGCAATCTGATAGAGGGATTCCGTCTGTTCTCTGTGCACTTGGAAAAAAGAAGCGGGAAACAACTGAAACCTCTTTCCGAGCAGGGATTCTTCCCACGAATCCGCACCCCACAGATGAATCCAATCCCGTCCGTATGTCTGATAATCTGACGGGTTGACATTTTCATAAACGGAAACAATGCGATACCTCGTCAGCAACTCCTCCGGAAGCTCAAAGTTCCAAGATTGTCTTGTTGTAACAAAGATGAGAATCAATTCTTCTTTCGGGGAAATGCGGACGCCGATGTGTTTCAGCACACCGTGGTCGAGTGCTTCTCCGCGGGCAGATTTGTTTTGCGTGCCGGCAGCCGGCTTCACAGGGATATTTTTCGCCTCGAGAAAAGATTCGAGTTCACGCACCAGCTCATTGATTTTTGGAGGAATCAATCGGCATGTTTCGAAGACGACAAGGTCATTGGAACGTCTTGCAAAGAAGCCGATCCGAGGCTTTCCGGAGATGAGGCGGACCGGAAACTGGATGTTGTTGCGATAGGAAAAGCGTTCTTCCGCACCGACGATGCGGTCTAAGGGCGGATTTTCGATTCCTCCTATTTTTGTAAGCGCGCTTGTCACTACATGTTTTTTCCACTCAAGCTGGGACGAGTATAAGAAATTGCGAAAATCACAGCCCCCGCAACGCAAATGTGAGTTTTCGAAACCCGGCCGCGACAAAACGCCGCAGACCCGCCGCGCTTCAATATCATTCATTCCCTCAAAGGCGGTACAGTCAACCGATGTACGGAAAGGGGAAGCGTCCGTAATCGCCACGATTCTCGCCTCCCCGAAATTCTTTTTCAACTTGGTCACTTCCGCCGTCACCGTGTCGCCGATGACGCCGCCGTCCGTAAAATAGACGATGCCCTCGTGCTTGAGCACTCCCATGCCCTCCGCGGTTATGTCGGTGATTTCCCCGGACACTTGCAGAGGAGCGGCATGAGCACCGTTTTGCTCTGCACGGGTACGGGGCATCTGTTTATGCTGATTGTTTTTCTTCTTCGACAAATCCTCTCCTATTCGGCAAAGATTTTATAGTATCTTTCTTTCATAAACGGCTGCAATTTCTTCAGATCGATCCGCATCTCCACATATCCTCTTGCATACGAGGCGATTTCATACGGCGAATACACAATGTACATCTCACCTTTTCGAAAGCATACATGGTCCGTCATACGGTTCAGCTCAAAGAACACCTCCGGCCCGTTCTCCTCGAGCGTGTCCATAGTGCCGATCTCCTCCCGGTACCGAGATGTCAGCTCTTCCAGCACCACTTTTTTCGCACCTTCAAAGTCTGTAAACCAATCTTCAAAGCGAATCTGTTTGCCTTCCGACAGATCATAAACCCGAAATTCCCGGCTGTGCATCGGATGAGCAGCCATAAAGGAATACTTATAATAGTGATAGTCCACCGTCAAAATATCTTCCGTCACATTGACCACGTTGTCGATATAGAAGACCCGAAACTTCGACTCTCCGACCGGGCAGAATGCAAATTCACGGCTCACATGGTCATCGAGCAACGCATTGACAGACTGCTCCGCCATCTTGTCTTCCAAAAGAAGGGAGGGTGAAATCATATAGCAAAGGGGATTTCCGACAACATCACGGTAGATATATCCTCCGTGAATGGGCTGCACCACATCGTTAAAATAGACATTGCTCGCCGTAATAAAGACCTGTGCATCGCTGAGGGAACGCGCCGTCATCAAGCCGTTGTAGCAGTGAAAATCGGATAAGTCCCCGACATCGACCCCGTTGTACATCTTCGACTTCAATTTAAAATCGTAGAAATAATTGTGCTCCCCGTCGCCGACATAGAACAAGTCGTCCTTGATGAAGCGCAATGTCTGATAATCAAACCCTCCGATCTGCTCTCCGTCCTTAATCAGCGCTTTTTTAAACCCGTACTCCCAGTCTTTGCCCTTGATGCCGGCCTCCCTGAGGTATTCGACGGGCATATTGTGAAACTCTTCTTCATACTGAGCGCCGTAGAAGTATCCGTTACCCAAGTACTTGGTATAAAAGTAATTTCCACGCATCGGTGCACTTACCTGCGGCTCCCGCTCCCGCCTGTCTTCGAGATCGTCCATATCCCGAAAAACTTCCACGACAGCGCCGTTCGCATCAATCAACGCCACTTTCAGGACATCGGACTCGTAGTATTCACCGACGACGTACTCTCCGTCCAGTGCTTCGATGTGCACGTACTCCTTATCTCCGCTTACAATATTTCCGCTTCGATCGATCAGCCTCTTCGTCTTCGCATCTTTTCCGCTCTCCACGGTGACCGCAGCCAATCCGTTCTCGAAAAAAGGCGCGGCATATATAAAATCCGCCTCAATCATCCTGCTCACTTTTGCAGTGACTTTATCGTACTCCAGATGCCGCGTATCAATCCCGGCATTGATGTACTCAACCAACTCACTGCGATTCAGATAACTGTACACCGAACTCCCGTCCGACTTGAGCAATCGCACGGGAACATAGTCCGACATCAGAGCATCATTCTTGATTTCGGCCTGCGCGAGATCTGTATTGGACGCAAGATCGCTCGATGTCGAAACAGCGGGCGATGTAGAAACCGACGAATCTGTCAATTCCCGGCTTGAATCCGAATTGCCGCAAGCGCACAAAAAGAACACACAACATAAAACCGTCAACCCTAAAAGATGTCTCTTTTTCATGCCATCCCCCTATTGTTACAATGATATGAAACAGTGTTTCATATTATACAATCTTTTGGTCCTATAATCCAGCCAAAGTTTTTATCTATTTTGAAACATCCTCTCGCCTCCGAACCCCAATCGGCAATCTGCTTATTGCGAAACATTCCCAATAAGACTATAATGTACAAGGAGGTTTATTTGGCAAATTACACCAATGAAATTCGTGTGATGATGGAAAAAGTCAGCACTATGATTGTGACTCAGGACAAACAGGGCTTCTACCGTGCAAGCCTGGGTGCCGATTATAGTCTTCTTGATGTGCTGATTTTACAGTATGTTTCAAATCAAACTTGCAGTATCAAAGACATTGTGGACCATTTCGGAATCAATCGCAATATTATCAATTCCACCGTAGGTTCCATGGTGAAAAAGAACATTCTCTTCAAGACGCGCAATGATGATGACGGAAGACTGCAGCTCATCGATTTAACTCCCAAAGGACAGGAAATTGTCGAAATCATTCAAAAAGAAAAAAATAAAGAGCTTGAATTCATGCTCAGCGAAGCGAGCATCAATGAAGAAAAAGCCATCCTTAAATTTTTGAGCAAGTACACCCAATACCGAACCGAAAAATATGTTCTGAAAGACAAAAAGGACTGACCACATCACATAAAAACAAAAAAGGTTCGCAAAATGAAGAAACGGCTCGTACAGAGCCGTTTTACATTTCAATCGCCTCCCCGCGTTTGAAACGATTCATTCAGAAGTACTATTCCGGTCTTGGTGCGTTCACCGGGCAAACATTTGCACATGCGCCGCAGTCGATGCAAGAACTTCCCACTACATAGATGCTGTCTCCTGCTGAGATCGCATTCATCGGGCACTGAGCTTCACAAGCTCCACATGAAATACAAGTATCTTGGATTACGTACATAATTACACCTCCCTTATGCGCCTATTCTATCTGTCATCTCGAATGAATGGAAGATTTTTTTCGTGAATTTTGATTTTTTAAGCCGTTTCGTTGTGATAACTATTATTACTAGCATTGCGAATGATTTTCATTAATAACAAAGCATTTGCAATGCCTCCCCGGCTTCCTTTTTTTACCTTTTTTCTCCCCGACCATTCTCTTTTTTTGTACTCCGCACGAAGCACCTGCTAAGATACGCAATCTGGGCTTCTTTTTTTGATTCCTCTTTTTTTGTACTCCGCACGAAGCACCTGCTGGCGATTTCGTTTCTGTTACACTATTTAACATTGCCTTAATCCAATCAAAACATATCTGTGATAGACTTTTATCGTGAAAATACTGGTTCAGAACAAAAAGGCATATCATGATTATTTTATTGAAGAGACTTACGAAGCCGGCATTGAGCTTTTCGGGACGGAAGTAAAATCCCTGAGAGCGGGAAAGTGCAGTATTCGTGAGTCTTACATTGAGATAAAAAACGGTGAGGCCTTTGTTGTCGGCATGAACATCAGCCCGTATGAAATGGGGAATATTTTCAATCGAGATTCGCTCCGAAAAAGGCGACTGCTCCTCCACAAGAGGGAAATCAGAGCACTGCAGGAGGCGAAATCCAAGGACGGGTATACCCTTGTTCCGACAAAGGTGTATCTGAACGATCGCGGATATGTAAAGCTTGAAGTGGCAATCGCAAAGGGCAAGAAGCTCTATGACAAACGCGAGAGCATTCAAAAAAGAGATGTAGAACGGAAAGTACGCAAAGAAATCAAAGAATATCGCAAGTAGCGCAGATAAAAGCTACGAGGACGGTCTCCGAATTTTGCGTGAGTTTGCCGTCGTTCGGGCGTTTCGCCGTTTGACTGCGACGATATGGGGATGTAAAGGTTTCGACAGGGTATATGCGTTGGTGTAAGCGAGCCGCGTTTCCTGATCTGGGGTACGCGTAAAAGAACCGGATCATTAAACATAAACGCAAAAAATCAAAAATTTGCATTCGCTGCTGAGTAGCGAGCCTCTCCTAGGCCTTATCTCG
>JAUMXJ010000112.1 GCA_030529205.1 Bacillota bacterium
GAATACTCAGAAGTCTGGCGGATAAAATCTCTCCGCATTTATACAGATGTCTGAGGTATGCCTTGGTAAAACGCCTGCAGGTATAGCAGTCGCAGTTCGGATCCAAGGGTGTGAAGTCTTCCGTATACTTGGCATTCTTTATCACGACATTCCCGAGGGAAGTCATCGCCAAGCCGTTGCGCGCGATTCGTGTCGGGAGAACGCAGTCGAACATATCCACTCCCATTTTGACGCCCTCGAGCAGCGAGGTTTCATCTCCGACTCCCATCAGATACCTCGGTTTTTCCTTCGGCAAAAAATCCGTAGTATAATCGAGAACTTCCATCATCAATTCATGCGGTTCACCGACGGAGAGACCGCCTATTGCATAGCCCGGGAAATCCAGGTCTACCAGACTTTTGGCGCTTTCCTCACGCAAATCCCGGAACATGCCTCCCTGTACAATGCCGAATAAGGCCTGTTCATCGGGACGAAGCTGCGCCTTCTTGCATCTCTCCGCCCACCTCGTCGTCATGCGCATCGACTTTTCAACATACGATTTTTCGGCAGGATAGGGAGAACATTCGTCAAAAGCCATAATGATGTCGGCTCCGATCTCGGATTCCACCCGCATCACCATCTCAGGAGAAAAAAAGTGCTTGCTTCCGTCGATGTGGGAACGAAACTCGACCCCCTCCTCGGAAATCTTTCTCAACTTGGACAGACTGAATACTTGAAATCCGCCGGAATCGGTCAAAACAGGACGATTCCAATCCATAAATCGATGGATTCCCCCCGCTTTCTCCACCAGAGGAGAAGTCGGCCTCAAGTAGAGATGATATGTATTTGCCAGAATAATCTGTGCACCCAGCTCTTCCAGCTCGACAGGCGTCATCGCCTTGACCGTCGCAAGCGTGCCGACAGGCATAAAAATCGGCGTCTCTATTACACCGTGGGGAGTATGAATCCTTCCCCTTCTCGCTCTGGACTTCTTTGATTGCTTTATCAATTCGAATTGAAACATCTCTTTATCCTTTCCCGACGGCATCTTTGTGTAAAAACATGGCGTCTCCAAAACTGAAGAACCTGTAACGTTCGGAAACCGCCTCTCGATATGCGCGCAGAGTCTCTTCCCTTCCGGCGTACGCGGAAACCAACATAATCAAAGTGGATTCCGGAAGATGGAAGTTCGTAATCAGAGCATCCATGATTTTAAACTCATAGCCGGGATAAATAAAAATCTCGGTGTCCCCGCTTCCGGCTTGTACTTTGTACTTACGTCCGCCGCATTTACCGCCCTCGGTCTCACACAAAACGGCTGCGCTTTCAATCGCCCTGCAGCTCGTCGTTCCGACGCATATCACACGACCTTTCGCATGGTTGACGGCGTCGGCGGCCTCTTCGGATATTTCATACCATTCCGAATGCATATGATGATCGAGAATATTTCGAACTTTAACAGGGCGAAACGTTCCCAACCCGACGTGCAGAACCACCTTGACGATTCGGATTCCCTTTTTTTCTATTTCCGCCATCAGCGCATCGGTGAAATGAAGTCCCGCCGTCGGAGCCGCAGAAGAGCCTTCGGCACTTGCATACACGGTATTATAGCGTTTGATATCGTCATAACCGCTGCTGATGTAGGGCGGAACAGGCGTATGCCCCACTTTTTCAATCGCAGCCTCCAGCGTGCCCTCGCATTCGAAACGCACGATGCGATTGCCGCTCTCCAACTCCTCTTCGATATAGGCGGTCAACACATCGTCGAAAAGGACTTTTGCTCCTTTCTTCAGTCTTCTTCCGGGGTTCACCAGACACTCATACCGATCGAGAGCAAGACGCTTCAGAAGAAATATCTCGACATTCGCACCCGTATCCTTCCTGCCCAAAAGCCTTGCGGGAAGAACCTTTGTCTCGTTGACGACGAGGACATCTCCCTCCCTCAAATAATCGATGATTTCGTAAAATGTTCTATGCTCAATCACGCCTTCACCGCCGACAACCATCAGTCTGCTGCTGTCCCTCGGCTCGACCGGAAACTGAGCAATCAATTCTTCCGGAAGGTCATAGTAAAAATCCGATGTATTCATTTTTTCACACTTTCCACTTTATTGTAGTAAAATTCGAGAATCTCCCTATAGCTTTTCCCAAGTTCCGCCATTTTTACGGCGCCGAGCTGGCTGAGTCCGATTCCGTGTCCATACCCGTGTCCGTAAATGAAAATGCGATTATCCAAAAAATAGATGATTTCATTTTCCGGAAGATTCAGTTCATACCGATTCTCTTTCGGCGGATTATTCCCTTGATTGTTCTCCTGACTTGCCTTATTTTCGGCAGTATACATCGGAGGATTTTCCGAAACGGCTCCTCCTACAATTTCTGAAATTTTCGGGAGCACCCTGCTCGCGGATGTTTCTGAACCCGAGGAACCCGAGGAGCCTGAGGAACCCGAGGAATTAGAAGAATTTGAGGAAGAATTCCTTGAAACGGAGTCCGCTCCTTCCGAAATCTTGTCAAAATCCACTTTCTCTTTGAAGATATTTTCGGAAAAGTCTATATCAAACGTAAAGAGGGAACTTTTGAATTTTCGCGAATTGACGACCGCTTTAAACTTCTCCCCCGTGGTTTCAAAGGAACCCTCAGCCCCGATAATCCGCATACGCGCCACTCTTCCGCTCTCCGTTCGGGACAAAATTTCAAGACCGCTCGGCTCTCCCACATATTGTCCCATCTCATGGATTACTTCGTGCATGAACGACGGAGTCAACTCATAGGTCCAGGTATACCCGGCGGAATACGGATCCGGTTTCGGAACGAGGTAGGGCAAATTTTCTCCGCCCCATATATTCTTGGCGGAATCGAGATACCCGCCCGAACTTGCATTGAAGAACATATTGATGACCTCTCCGTCATACAGCATATACTCTCCCGCCGTCGCATTCACCGCTTCGGTGGAACGCTTATGCTCCGCGGAATAGCCGTGATACGCCTGACTCTCGACGGAGTCGTCGACATCAAACCCGAATCTGGTGTACTTTCCCGACGGAAAAACTGCGTAGTTCCGCGCCGCAACAGCTTGAGATTTCAACGATTCTATATGCCAGCTCGCCGACATTTCGACCGGAACCACTCCATAGAGGTACTCTTCGATATCGACTCGATTGACGAGAGAAAAATATCCCGCACTTCCCAGCGTATAACGAAATCCGCCTCGATACGGATACGTTTTTTCCGCCTGAGAACATCCCATGTTCGAAACGCCTGCGGCGACCATTGCGTCCCCGTTCAGTGCGGACAGGAGCGCCAGCTCCGTCCCGTCTTCCGATGTGACCAGGAAACAATTCGCACCGCCGTATACGGTTCCGCCGAACCCCGCGTTCTGCGTGAAATGAAGCGCATCATCATAGCTTTGAAATGTGAGACCGATTGCAGGATAATCTTCGTAAATTAACAGAGGAAAAAGTCCCGCCTGTCTATAGCGTCGAATCTGTTCACGATATTCCGCCTCCATCGCGTCGGAAACGGCGATATCCGCTCCGCCCTGCCAGGTGTGGAGCGCTTCAAGTTCGACATAGTAAGCGTTATACGGCTCCATGCGCACACGATAAACATCGCTTTCGCCCGCTCCGATTAATGTGAGAGAAAACCGCTTTTCACCGTCCAGCCCGTTCGCCTTCGTACGACCTATATCCCCCGCCCGCTCCTTCATGATGACGACACGATACGGTTCGTCGGAAGCAAGTGTCGTCCAGGTAGGAGCAAGCCTTCCGTACCAAAGTCCGACATCGATATACCGCGACTCGGCAAATGCGCTCAATCCGCTCAACACCAGCACCAAGCACATCAAGACCGGACGAAGAAAAAAACCACACCATAATTTCATTCGTTTATTCATGACACCTCTATATCGTCGACAGACATCTGCCCGGAAATCTCAAATCCGAGATGTCGTCTCGCTTTATCCGTCACCACGCGTCCGCGCTGTGTCCTGACCAAAAACCCGATTTGAATCAGGTACGGTTCATATACGTCTTCAATGGTGATCGATTCCTCTCCGGTAATCGCCGCGATGGCATCGATTCCGACAGGACCGCCCCCATAATTCTCAAGCATGCTGACCAATAGGCGTCTATCCACGCCGTCCAAACCCAGCCTGTCAATCTCCAACAGCTGCAATGCAGCGTCTGCAATATCCGTGCTGATATTCCCGCCGCCCTTGACCAACGCATAGTCCGCAACTCTTCTCAGCATTCTGTTCGCAATGCGCGGAGTCCCGCGGCTGCGCCTCGCCATTTCAAGTGCTGCGGAGTCATCCACCGGTATGCGCAATATCCCCGCCGAACGCTTGATAATCTTCACCAAGTCATCCGCCTCGTAAAGCTCCAATTTACACACGATTCCGAAGCGATCCCGCAGAGGTGCGCTGAGCTGACCGGAGCGCGTCGTGGCGCCCACAAGTGTAAATTTCGGAATCTTGAGGCGAATCGATTTTGCCGTCCCGCTCTGACCGGTGACAATGTCGACCGCAAAATCTTCCATCGCCGGATAGAGAACCTCCTCCACGACACGCGAAAGCCGATGAATCTCATCGATAAACAGGACGTCTCCCTCTTTGAGAGACATCAGAACGGCTGCCAAATCGCCCGCTTTTTCAATGGCGGGGCCGGATGTAATCTTAATACCCACCCCCAATTCATTGGCGATAATTTGCGCCATCGTCGTCTTG
>JAUMXJ010000113.1 GCA_030529205.1 Bacillota bacterium
ACACTTTTGCACACTCAGGTGTGATATTATGTTAGTGTCGAGAAGTCGTCAGAGATGGCGGCTTTTTGTTTTGGGGAAGGGGGCATCCATGGATTTTGAACGAAGACAAGGAATTTACCGAATAGGTTTGATATGCAAATACTATGAGCAAATGACAAAAGAAATAGGTCTTCAAGCAAACGAGAAGACCGAAGGAGCTTATGCAAAATTGGACAATGCATTTGGGGAACTGATTGTTGCAGAAGCAGTGAATTTGTAAAAGGAGGTGGCTCTTGCTATGGCAAAGGGCAAGTATGCCGAGTGGCTGACAGACGATGCCCTAAAAAAGCTTGAAGCCTGGGCGAGAGACGGTCTGACGGATGAACAGATAGCGGTGAAGATGGGGATTCGACGCGAAACCTTGTATGAGTGGAAGAAGAAGCACTCTAACATTTCTAACGCCTTAAAAAAGGGCAAAGAGGTTGTTGATATTGAGGTCGAGAACGCGCTACTGAAAAGGGCGCTCGGTTATACATACAACGAGGTTACACATGAGCGTGTTGGCGATCAGATGATTCCTACGAAAATTGTGAAGAAAGAGGTTTTGCCTGATATAACAGCGCAGATATTTTGGCTGAAGAACAGGAAGCCTGAGCAGTGGAGTGACAAGAAAGACGAAACAGGCAATATTGAAGTGACGGTGAAATATGACTACGGGGACAGTGATTAAGGCGAATCTGCAGTTTAATCCGGTGTTCCGCCCGGTCAATGAGTGCCGACTCAGATATCGGCTTCTGAAAGGTTCTGCCGGATCGGGGAAGTCCGTAAACCTTGCACAGGACTACATCGCGAAGCTATCAGATTCGAGATACAAAGGTGCGAATTTGTTAGTCGTTCGAAAGGTCGAGGAGACGAACAGAGATTCAACCTTCGCGGAACTTAGGGCTGCAATATCGAGGATTTACGGACCGAATGCAGATCGTATCTGGAAAACAACACTGAACCCGCTTAGGCTGCGGTGCAGGCTTACAGGGAACGAGATTATCTTCCGCGGGATGAAGGACGACCGGCAGCGGGAGAAGGTCAAGTCCATTAACTTTGAGCAAGGGAAACTTGTTTGGATTTGGGTCGAGGAAGCGACGGAAATGCTGTCTGATGACATCGATATCTTGGACGACCGACTGAGGGGGATTCTGGACAACCAGAACCTGTTTTACCAGATGACGATGTCGTTTAACCCGGTGTCGGCGGCGCACTGGATTAAGGGCAGGTATTTCGATGTTCGGGATTCGGATGTACTCGCGCATCATTCGACATACCGGGACAACCGATTCATCGATGATGCGTATTACCGCCGTATGGAGCGAAGAAAAATCGAAGACCCGGAAGGGTACAGGGTGTATGGACTCGGGGAGTGGGGAGAACTAGGAGGCTTGATTCTTACCAATTACGAGATTCACGATTTTAGGACTGAGGATAAGTATTTTGACAGTGTGTATCACGGGCAGGACTTCGGATTCAACCACGCGAACGCACTGTTGAAAATCGGATGGAAAGATGGAGAAATCTATATTTGCAAAGAACTGTATCGGTTCGAAAAGGACACGGAAGAGATCATAAGCCTAGCGAACGAGCAGGGCTGGGACAAGAAGATTGAGATGTTCTGCGACAGTGCGGAGCCGGACAGGATAAAGACCTGGAAAAAAGCAGGATACAGGGCAAAGCCTGTCTCGAAAGAAAAAAACTGCGTAAATGCACAGATTGACTTTCTGAAAGGCAGGAAGGTACACATTCACCCGTCCTGCGTGAACACACAAAAAGAGATTCAGCAGTGGAAATGGCATAAGGATAAGACGACGGGCTTGTACATCGATTCACCGGTCGAATTTATGGACGATGCAATGGCAGCGCTTCGATATGGGGTAGAAAGACTCAGGAAGGGAAGTAGTATGGAGGTTCTAAAGTGATTGATTTGATAAGGCTTGCGGTAGATAACCCGTTTAATTCGCCGATGACGGTGCCGGAGATCATCGAAGAGGAAATCAAGGAGTATAAGGCATCGGGAAAATATCAGACGATGATTATGGCTGATGCGTACTATCGCAACCGGTCTGACGTACAGAACAAGACGAACACCATCGCGAAGCGCTCAAACACAAAAATCGAGCATCCGATCCTGAAGAAAATGGTCGAGCAGAAGGTGAACTACCTTCTGTCAAAGCCTTTTTCGGCTGAATCGAAAAGCGAAAATTATCAAGAATTGCTGAATGACCTTTTTGACGAAAAATTTCGGAAGAAGATTAAGTCGTTCGGCAAGTACGCGATTAAGCACGGTATAGCGTTCCTGCAGCCTTATTTTGACGAGAACATGCTCGCGTGGATGAAAATACCTGCGACGGAGCTTATTCCGATTTTCGAAGATTTTGAAGGCGAAAAACTGCACTCCTTCATCCGGTTCTATGACCAGGTTGTGTATGAGGGCAAAAAAAAGACGATTGTTACCAAGGCGGAGTTTTGGACAATTGACGGAGTCGAGCGATTCAGTAAAAAGGGCGACGCAAAGTTTGTACCGGATGGGGCGAAAGAGCCTCATTTTTTTGTCAATGGAAAGGCATATAACTGGGCGACGCCTCCGCTAGTGTGGTGCCGGTACAACGAAGAAGAAATGGCGCTGCTGGACTCTATCAAAGACCTGATAGACGACATCAATTGGCAGACATCGGTAACGGCCGATGTGCTTCGCGATGTAGCGAAGTTTATATTCATTCTCCGGAATTATGGAGGCTCGGACATCGCAGAGTTTGTAAAGGACCTCCAAGAAGCACTTGCGATCAAGATTGATTCTGACGGTGGAGTGGATAAACTGCAGGCGGACTTGAACATTGATGCGGTAATGGCATTCTTAGATAAGCAGCGCCGTGATGTGTACGACTACGGCAGCGGCGTTGATGTGAAGGACAAAGAGCTCGGTAATTCTTCCGGGACCGCGATTAATTTTCGGTATATGGACCTCGACAATGATTGTGCGGGATTAGGGGCTGAACTCAAATCGGCGTTCGAGCGGATGAAGATTTTTATCGACACTTATCTGCAGATCGCGGGTAAAGGTGATTTTACCGGTGAAAAATTCACAGTGACATTCAATGCCGACCTTCCGGTGAACGAAACGGACATTATCGCGAATGCACGAAACTCTGTGGGTCTAGTCTCCACACGTACAATCCTTGCGAATCATCCGTGGGTTGATGATATCGCTGAGGAAGAAGAGCAGATGAAGAAGGAGAAGGAGGAAGCACTGGAGAGCCTAGGCGAAGGAATGTTTGGGGAGTTAGGCGATGACGAGCAAGGAGTACTGGAAAGAAAGGGCGCTCAAGCGGGAAGCGGCAGCGAGTAGAAAGGGTGAAGAACTGCTTGATGAAGTGCTTCGCAGTTACAAGAAAGCACATAGGGAAAATCTTCGGTCTATTGCTGAGTTTTATACGAAGTTTGCGGATAAGCATAACCTAAGTCATGATGCAGCATTTAAAACTTTGAACCGAAAAGAATTCCGTGAGTTTAAAAACAGTCTGGGATATTATGTTGAGCGAATAAAACAACTACCTGAGGGCCCGGATAAAAAAAGGCTTATGCTTGAGATTGATGCACTCAGTACAAATTCACAGATTACGCGACTTGAGGCCCTGAATAAGTCAATTGAGGCGAATATAGCAGTGTTTTCGGCAGAGAATACTGAAAAAATCAAGAAAGGTCTTGAAAGCGTTTACACTGATGCGTATTACCGAACGGTTTTCGATTTTCAGAAAGGGATTGAGCGGATATTCCCGTTTGAACAGCTTACACACGAAGCGGTAAAAAGCGCAGTAGCATTTCCGTGGTCGGGGGCAAACTTTTCAAAGAGATGGACAGAGAACAACAGACGCCTTGCATATATACTTGAGCAAGAGATCACTCAGGGAGTTATCAACGGCAAGAGTATTGCGGCGATGTCAAAGTCGATTGCCGACCAGACAGGAAAGTCGTATAAAATGGCCGAGCGCCTCATCCGCACTGAGAGCAATCATGCACATAATGATGCAACGCTGAAAGGATATGCCGCAGCAGGAGTTGAATACTACGAGTTTGTAGCAACACTTGATTATCTTACAAGTAACATCTGTGGGTCGCTCGATGGTTCTATTTACAAGATAAGTGAAGCACAGCCGGGTACGAATTATCCTCCGATGCATCCGAACTGCCGCTCAACAACGGTTATGCATGATCCTGATGAGTGGCAGGATTGGGACGCAATCGGGGAGAAAATGCCGAAGCGGACGACGTATTCAGAGTGGAAAACAGATATTGATAAGCGCAACGGTGAAGGGTGGTTTGATGCAGAGAGGAAAAGCGTTCGTCAAGGCGATCTTGATAGAGCACAACACGCAAAGTATAGACTGATTTTTGGAGACAGAATACCTGAGTCTTATCAGGATTTTATGACTCTGAAGTATCATTATCCGGATAAATGGGATATAATCAAATCAGAGAAGACTGATGCTATAAAGATGCTCGAGTACAGCCCAAAATTAGACGGCAGTCTTGGGAATTCAGAAGTGCGCGTTTGGTACAAGAATAAGGTGTCTGATATACCAAACAGGGTTGATAAATCCA
>JAUMXJ010000114.1 GCA_030529205.1 Bacillota bacterium
TGAATGTGTAGGAAAGGAGGATTTATGGACAAGTTTTTTTTAACAGGGTTTGGATTATTGCTTGTGGGTGCGGTATGCAAGTATTTTCTCAGCGCGCTCATCCCGTCATTTGTCCTGACAATTGTATTTTATGCCGCAATTTTGATGTTTATTATCGGAATTGCCAGAAAGGGCGGAGGCCCTTGCTGAGGGGTCTAGCTTCTCGCACGGGTTGCGACATGTCAAAAGCGTCTGTCAAGGACGCTTTTTGCTTATTTAAGGAGAACTATGCATTTGAGAACAACACTTTGCTATATGTACCGGGACGACTGCGTCCTGATGCTCTATCGCAATAAGAAAAAGAATGATGTCAACGCGGGGAAATGGATCGGCGTAGGCGGCAAGGTGGAAGAAGGAGAGACGCCCGATCGGGCGGTTCTTCGCGAAATCAGGGAGGAAACCGGCTATGATGCGCATCACTGTGATTTCCGAGGAATTATCGTCTTCAACTACAATGACAACCCCTCCGAATACATGCATTTATACACGACCGACGATTTTTCGGGAGAAATGAAGGAATGCGACGAGGGAACGCTCAAATGGATCAAACGCGAGGATGTGATGCAGCTCAGTCTGTGGGAGGGTGACCGCATCTTTTTGGAACTGCTCGAGAAAAATGCGGGATTCTTTCATCTCACGCTGTATTATCACAATGACACCCTTCTCGGTCACGAGCTGAGGATGGAGGATTCTGTTCGTTTTGAATAATAAATCTACTCTTCCCTTGTAAGCAACGGTTGCACGATTTTGCTTTTTCATGCGGGGCTAAGGTAAGAGATTCATATAAAGGGGAAAGAGAATGACGGTAATTATACCGCACAGGGCGATGCAGAGTCCGGCGAGTGAGCCGTATTCTTCACCTTTTTCCATGGATTTCGATGTTCCCATCGCATGCGCGGAGACGCCCATGGAGACGCCGTAGGTCACGGGGTCATCGAGTTTCAGTTTGGTGAGCAGGAAATCACCGATGATGGCGCCCGCAATGCCGGTGTAGACGATGGAGAATGCGGCAATGGACGCTAGACCGCCGAATTCTTCCGCGAGCGGCATCCCGATGCCGGCGGTGACGGATTTCGGCATGATGGAGATGAGGACTTCTTTTGAAATGCCGAACAATCTGCCGAGGACGACAATGCTCGTGATGGCGACAATCGCGCCTACCGTAACGCCGCTGATAATGACCCAGAAATTCTTCCTGAGCAGCGGAAGTTGTTTGTACAGGGGGACGACGAGAAGGACGGTGACGGGTGTCAGGAAAAAGTGAATGTACTGACCGCCCTTCATATACTCTTCATAGGAAATTCCCAGCAAGCGGAGTGTCGTGATGGTCAACACGACACAGACGAGCAGCGGACTCAGGAGCGGGGTCTTGAATCTGTTGCTCAGCAGGACGCCGATATAGAAGAACAGGAGCGACAGAAAAATCGCGAAGTACGGTCCGCCTGTCATATGGGACATCATATCGGACAGAAAGTCATTCGGCATGGAAATACCTCCTCACCAATTTCACTGTGAATGCGACCGCCAGCACCGTCAGGACAAAGGAAGCGGTGAGCACCGCCAGCACGGAAAAGATTTCGTGTTCAATGATTCTGTAGCTCTTCATCAGCCCGACGCCCGCCGGAATGAAAAAGAACGCAAAAATAGACAGAAGTTTGCCCGATGCGGCGTCGATGTCTTCCGGTCTGACAATCTTGGTGATGAGCAGAATAAAGAGCAGAATCATCGCATAAATCATATCCGGTATCGGAAGCGGAATAAAGCTCTTCAATATGCCTCCCACCCACATGACGGTAAAAAGGATGGTGAGTGTCTTGATGATATTTTTCATATCCGTATTTTATCATAATACGTAGCCGGATGGGTATGTAGCTTTGTCCTGAAGAGGTAATATCGCGATGGGAGTCGGTTTATCGAAAAACCATTTTGTTGTATAATGTAGTCTATGTATTTGAAGAAGATTGAAGTGAAAGGGTTTAAGTCATTTGCGGATCGGACGGCGATTCAGCCGGCGTTCGGTGTGACTTGTGTGGTCGGCCCGAACGGCTCGGGAAAGAGCAATATCACGGATGCGATTCGCTGGGTTCTGGGCGAGCAGGGGGCAAAGGTGCTGCGCGGTGAAAAAATGGAGGACATTATTTTCAGCGGTACCGGTAAGCGTGCATCGCTCGGTTTTGCCGAGGTGAAATTGGTCGTCGACAATGCGGACGGACTGCTCCCTTTTGATTTTGAAGAAATTGAGATTTCCAGGCGTCTCTACCGTTCGGGTGAGAGCGAGTATCGCATCAACGACACGACGGCGCGTCTGAAGGATATCCGGGATTTGTTTGCGGACACGGGCGTCGGGCTGGAGGGATACTCCATCATCGGGCAGGGAAGAATCGATGAAATCGTCGGAGCTTCTCCGCAGGATCGGCGTCTGCTCTTTGATGAGGCGGCGGGGATTACCGCTTTCAAAATGAAAAAGGCGGAAGCGGAAAAGCAGCTGAAATCCGCGGAAGATGATCTGAAGGAAGTGCGCATTCGGCTTGAAGAGGCGGAGGGCTCGATTGAGGTACTGAAACATGAGGCTGAGAGGGCTGAGCGCTATCTTGCGCTCAGCGGACGCCTTCGGGAAATTAAGATCAACGAATACGCGGAAGGCTATCAGAGCACGAGAAAGCTGTTTGAGCGTGCGAGTGCCAAATTGGAAGAAAGCGATGCACAAAGCCGGCTTTTTGCGGAGCAGCGGGAGGAATGCGAAGCGAGGCGGGATTCACATGTCTCCATGCTGCAAGAGGCACAGGCGAAGCTCAGGGCAACCGACAAGGAGCGGTATGAATTGGCGGGAAGGATTCGTGCGATTGATACGGACTTGCTCCTGGCGGATGAAAAACGGCATGGAATCGAGAAGCAGCTGAAGTCGCTGGCGTCGCGCGGAGCTACGGGTGTCCAGGCGTATGAGAAAAAAGTGGCTGCGAGGGCGGAGCTACAAGTCGAGGTTTCGCAGCGCAGAGAGTCTTTGGAAGTGCTGAAACGAGAGATTGATGAGGCTTCCGCTTCGATGGGGGAGCGCTTTGCAAAGCTGGCGCAGCTGAAGGCTTCGGTCGAGGAGAAGCGCAGGGCGGAGCGGGACTTTCTGACGGAGATGGACAGAGCGCATGCGAGGAAGGCGGAGAATGAGCGGCTTGCCGGGGCGCTTGAAGTCGAGCATGCGGAAATGCGGGAATCGGCTCTGCAGGAGGGTCGTGTTTCCGAGCTCAGAGAGAAGCTGGATGACTTGATCGCGGAGGGAGCGAAATTTGCGGACGGCGAGGCGGGTTTGTCGGAGAGTCTGATATCCGTGCGTTCCGGGATTTCGCATCTGGAGAAGGACGCGGTGCGTCTCAGGGCGGAGGCGGGATTCCACCGGGACAGTATGGACTCGTTCAGCGATTATGAGCATGCCGTCCAGACATTGATGAAGAACAAGTCGTCGGATATTTTGGGGGTTGTCGGAGAGCTTTTTCGTGTGGATAAAAAGTACGAAGATGCGATTGAGACGGCGCTCGGACGAAATATCGGCGTCCTCGTATGTGAGAAGGCGGAGACGGCAAAAAAATATATCGAGGAAATCCGCGCCAATCGAGGAGGGCGTGTTTCGTTCATGCCGCTTGAAGATGTGCGTGAGGGAGAAAAACCGGATTTCAGTCGCTTTGAGCTGAAGGAAGGGGATTTTGAAGGTCTGGCGGCGGATTTGATCACTTGTGACGAGAAGTTTCGGCCGGTGTTCAATGTGCTGCTCGGAAGTATCCTGGTGGCTTCGGATTTCGAGGCGGGGCGTCGTCTTTTGAAGCTCGGAAAGCGTGTGGTGACGCTTCGGGGTGAGGTGTTTATCCCGGGCGGAATCGTCACGGGCGGTGCGACCGCGCGCAGCGGAAGAATCCTGTCGCGCAGAAGGCTTGCGGCTGCAGAGCGCGAGCTTCGGAATCTGAAGGCGGAAGAAAGGCGGATTCAGGAGGAAACGGAAGCACTGAGAAGTAAGGTGCTGATGCATGAAAACCTGATGTCCAAGACCAGGTTGGAACTTGCACTCGCGGAAACGGAGTTTGAGACACGGCGCAAACAGATACAGGATAAAAAGATGCGCTATGAATCGGAAAAGAAGCGCCTCGGTGCGGAGCGCGAGGAGATTGCGGAGTTGATTCGCATCTCCGCCGAGGGACTTTCCGATGCACAGAAATCGATTGAAGAGGGCGGCGTCGAGATTGCCGCTTTGGAGCATGCCTCAGGGGAAAAAACCGAGGAACTCACCCGGCTCAAGGTGGAGCAGGCGAGGGCGACGGAACAGTATTCTGCGAAGTCGGATGAGATTGAAAGGCTTTCGGGGGAGATTGCGGAATTCGAATCGGAGCAATCGGGAATCAACGAGGAAGTGGAACGGTGACAGACATCCATAGCGGAGC
>JAUMXJ010000115.1 GCA_030529205.1 Bacillota bacterium
AAACATCGAATGCGAGAGTGAGAGAATTGCTCAAAACCGTGGCAATGGATGAATTCATCGGACAGGAAGACCGTTTTCTGGGCAAAATGATGGAAGACAGTCTCGAATTGTCCGGCGGACAGTGGCAAAAATTAGCGATTGCAAGAGCTCTCTACCGATCGGATGCCTATATTTTGTTCGACGAGCCTTTCTCGGCGGTGGATCCGGTGTCGGAGAGCGAACTCTATCGCCAATTGGTCAGCCTGATGGAAGAAAGAGGTTGTCTTCTTATTTCCCACAGACTGGGCAGTGCAAGGCTTACGGACAGAATTATCGTACTCTCGGAAGGGCGGATTGTCGAGGAGGGCAGCCACGAGGCGCTCATTCAAAGAAAAGGACTGTACAGCCGGATGTACGAGGAACAGAGCAAGTGGTACAGGGAGGACGGAGCAAATGAAGACAATCTTTAAAGTCGAGAAATTGGTTTGGACGACCGTGCCGAAAAGTGCCCTGATTACCCTGCTTCACACCGTGATTTCAGGTCTTCTGCCCGCTGTCCTCAGCACCACTGTCGCGGGCATCGTCACGACGGTGACGTCCGGAGGGCGGACGGAGAGTCTATATATTCAGCTGTCCGTGCTGGCCTTGTCTTACCTCTTAAACGCGGTCATTCAGTCCGCGTACAGCATCGCAAACAATGCCGGGGTGTTCGAATCTCTGAATTTGAGACTGAGAGCGGATTTGTGTTGCAAAAAGTGTGAGTATCCCCTGATTTATTTCGAAAACCCGGAATTTCTCGATGAACTGCACAATGCGGAGACGGCGATCGAGGACGAAGAGCTTCCGATGCTCCATTATTCCCTGATGAATTATTTGGAGAGCATCATCAGCCTCATCTCCGTGACGGCGGTCCTCTCGTCTTATCATGTCCTGCTCAGCATTTTAGCACCGGTAACGGTTCTCCCCGTCCTCATCAACCGATGGATTCGAGGCGCTTATTTCAATGAGGTCAGAGAAAAAGAGTCACAGAACGAGCGCAGGGCGGGAATCATCAAAAAATACTTTTACATGGAACCGCATGTGAAAGAAGTGAGAGTGCAGAATGCTTACAATCATTTAATGACGCGTTGGGAGATGTATGACGCGAGGAAGCGCAGCGAGCTGAAAGACTATCTGCTGAAAGACTATGCACAGTTTGAGTGTTGTGCTCTCTTGAAGAGCATCGGCTTCCTGGCTTCGGTGATCCTTGTCGCGCTGTGGATTTCAAGCGGGAGCATCGCAAGCGGTGGTGCCGCCGCGGCCATCGTTGCCTTCACTTCACTCCAGAATATCGCGTCCGATTTCTTTCGAACGCTCGGAAATACGAGGTACTATATCAAGAGAGCGGATCTTCTTTTGAAGTTCTTGCATCGCCGAGAGACGGAAGCGATTGCGGAAGCCCCTACAGCTTCCCTGCCCGAAGAGACCGCCTTTTTGCTGGAGAACCTGAATTTTCAGTATCCGGATGCGGATGCGTACGCGTTTTACGGGCTCAATCTTTCCATCAAAAAAGGAGAGCGTGTGGCGATTGTGGGAGCGAACGGAGCCGGAAAAAACACCCTGCTCAAGGTACTACTCGGTCAGTTCCCGGCAAGCGGCGGAATCTTTGCTGTGTCCCGAAATCCGAACCGACGAATCGCCTATGTGCCCCAACGTGTACCGAAACTGAAAATCACGGTGGCGGAATATCTCACCTTGGGGATGGAAGAGTCGTCTCATGTTCGAGGTGGTTTGAAAATCCGAGAAAGTGCAAATGATCGGAATGAAGCGGAAGTACAAGACGACTCCCAAAAGCAGTCCATCCAAAGGGAGATCCTAAGGGACGCACTTCATGCGGTGGCGCTTGATCTGGAGCCGAACACCTTCTTGGGAAAGGAATTCGGCGGAACGGATTTATCCGGAGGTCAGTGGCAAAAACTCGCCATTGCACGAAGTATGTTGGAAGATTCGGAAATATTTTTTTACGACGAGGCGACCTCCGCCATCGATCCGATACAGGAATCGTTTATCCTGAAAAAAATGCTCGAACTGACAAAGGGAAAGACCACCTTTATCGTAACCCACCGCCTTGCAATCTGTCCCCGCGTCGATCGCGTGATTTTGCTTGAGAACGGGAGAATTACAGCATCGGGAAGTCATCACGAGTTGCTGAAATCTTCGGATGTTTACAGAGAAATGTACGAATCGCAAAGCTCTCCGTATTTGTAAGAGCATGAGACATAAGGAGAGGGATAAATTGAGGAATAAGGAGATAGGATGAGTATTCTCAGTATAGAAAATATCAACCACGCATATCACAGCGAATCGGATAGGAAAACAAATGTATTGAATTCACTGAGTTTTCAAGTTGACGAAAACGGAATCTACACGATTCACGGGAAAAGCGGCTCGGGCAAAAGTACACTTCTTAAAATCATGGGCGGCATGCTTCGTCCGACCTCCGGGAAGATTCTGTTTGAAAATACCGACATCTGGTCATTATCAGAACGTGCATTGACAGCATATCGGGCAAACAGCATCGGGTTTGTGTTTCAAGAATATGCCTTGATTCCGGAACTTACAGTAGAGCAAAATATTCTACTACCGCTACACTTCCTCAGAAGGGAAGTGAATTCAGCAGTTTATCACGATCTGATAGAGCGACTTGAGCTGAAAGATAGGCTCAGGTACTATCCTAATCAAATATCCGGTGGAGAGAAGCAGAGAACAAGTATCGCTCGGGCACTGATCAAACAACCATCTGTGATTCTGGCAGACGAACCGACCGGTAATCTCGATCAAGAACTCAGTGCAGAGGTGATGAACTATTTTAGTGACAGTGTGAGGTATATGGGGTGTACTTCCATTGTGGTAACGCATGATGAGGCTTGGCAATCCGTTTCGGACAAAGTCTTCCATTTGGTAAATGGAAAACTGATATTGAGGTGAGGAGCCGATATGAAAGCACTTATACTCGCAGCTCGGATGTTGCGTAGGAACCGACGCAGTCATTTATTGATTTTGATTATTGCGATTACGATTGCATTTACCGCTTCGTTCTCTTGTATCCAAAACATGCTTTGGGACGCGTATTTGAAAAACAAAGGAAATGTATTCGGTAATTTTTCGCATCTAAGCTATACAAAAGCAAACGAAGAAGGCGGTCGCTTGCTCGAATACTTAGAAGAGAGAATATTCCCGCAAGAAAAAGCATCCATCTCCATCATGACTTTGGAATCAAACAGTGAAAAGTCAATGATTGTCGGGGAGGTTGATGACGACTTTATTGATCTGTCCGGAATCAAACTGATTGAGGGCAGGTTCCCGAATAACTCCGATGAATGCGCCATCAGTGAACCGATTGCCGAATATCGAAACAAAAGAATAAAGGCGGGAGACAGCATCAGCATAGCCGGTACTTCGTACACGGTCTCGGGAGTATTTCAAGGATACGGAAATTCCTGGCCGCGTTCTGAATTGCAGATCAGACATGGGATGGCGCCGCCGAACATTTTTCTGGATTCAACAGCGTATGCACAATTGGCAAAAAGTCAATTTGATGAATACAAAATCACATTGTACATTGTTCGAGAAGATCTCATATATGAAGACAGCATCCTGGCTTTGGCACCGCAATCATTTATGCGCAATGAGAATAGAGTTCGAAATTTGAATATTTTTACGCATTCGAACATCACTTACTTATTTGTGGCGCTCAGTCTTTTCCTGGTGACAATCGGAGCGACCGTCCTTCATTATTCCATAGACCGAGAAAGACTTCAGCTCTTAGATTTGCTGGGAGCCGGTTCTTCGTTCAAGAAATGCTTCCTCGCTGCGAAGTGTTTTTTCATTCTCCTGATTGCGTTTGTTCTATCGTCAATCACCATTCTGCTTGTTTGGCATTCTGTCGGCACATGGATTTACTCCTCATTCGGAATTGTGTCGGCTCAATCTTTTCCGCCTGAAACGCTCTCTCTCGTGATGCTCTTACTTGCTATGACGGTGATTATGATGGCCATGTATTACACGCAAGTCTTGAGAACAAATTGTGTAGCAAAATCGACTAAAACAAGGAAGCATAACACAACAAAGACAGTCCATTGGTGGAGAATCGAATTTCAGAATATGAAATCCGGTCTCTTGTTGTTTCTTATCGTACTATCGACTTCCGGTACTCTTATGATGTTTGCGGGGATGACCTACTTTCGGTATCAAGATGGACTGGAAGGAAGAAGCATTGCATTTGAATCGCAGTTAGATCGTGAATTTGACTTTGCATATTCGGTAATTCCCATTAATTCACCTTATGTTCCTCTTGATGAGGAACCG
>JAUMXJ010000116.1 GCA_030529205.1 Bacillota bacterium
TTGGCATTGACGCTGCTGAGATCGAGATCCAGGTTGGCGACCATACTGGTGATTTCGGACACCACCCCTTTTCGATTTCCCGCGATGACCTGTACTCCTGCAATGTAGGCACCGATATCCTCATCCGCCCAGCGCACCTCGATAAGTCTCTGCTCCAAGTCGTCCTTGCGCTCAAAGTTGGTACAATCCGCTCTGTGGACGGTCACACCTCGACCACGTGTCACATATCCGATAATCGGATCTCCCGGCACAGGCGTGCAACACTTGGCAAATTTGACCGCCAAATCATCCTGACCGCGCACGATGACGCCGCTCTTGCTCCGCTCTCTCGATGCATTGATGCGACGCTCGAATTTTTTCTCCGCTTTTTGATTGACCGCTTCAATCGCCTCTTCATCCTGTTGAACCGTCATAATTCTCAACTTTTCACGGATTCTCGGAATGACCTGCGATGTGAGGATGCCGCCGTATCCGATGGCATTGTACAAATCGTCGAGGGTCTTCATACTGAGGCGCTCGAGGATTGACTGCATAACGCTTTCGACCAGGACTTCCTTCGGCCTGAACCCGTGGCGTTTGAGTTCGGACACCAGACTGTCATGCCCGCGCGGAATATTCTCATCCCGACGCTCTTTCTTAAAAAACTGTCTGATTTTTTGCTTTGCCTGCGTCGTCTTCACGAATTTCAGCCAGTCCATGGATGGACCCGACGCCTTATTGGTTCGTATTTCAACCACTTGACCCGTCTGCAGAACATAGGAAAGCGGAACGGATCTGCCGTCCACTTTTGCACCGATGCACTGATTTCCGATATGGGTATGAATGCGATACGCAAAGTCGATGGGAGTGCTGCCCTCCGGCAAATCGATCACTTCCGCATTCGGAGTAAAGACATAGACTTCATTGTTGAGCAGGTCGTTCTGAATGGCGTCGATAAATTCATCCGCCTCCGGAATATCTCCCTGCAAATCGAGCATGCGTCTGATCCAGCGAATTTTAATATCAAAATTATCGCTTTTCTTCAGCGTCCCTTCTTTGTAACGCCAATGCGATGCAATTCCGTATTCCGCCTCTTCATGCATCTCTCTGGTGCGTATCTGTATCTCAAACGGCTCGCTCTTGCCCATCAATGTGGTATGCAGGGAGCGGTAAATCCCGTTTTTCGGTGTGGAAACATAGTCCTTGAATCGACCCGGAATCGTATTCCACATGGAGTGCACGACGCCCAGCGCCGCATAGAGCATCTTTTCGTCGAATACAATAATCCGAATTGCCGTCAGGTCATAAATCTCATCAAATTCTTTGCCCTGATACTTCATCTTACGGTAAATGCTGTAAAAATGCTTCGGCCTGCCGTATATTTCACATGCGATGCCGGTGCTGTCCATCCCTTCGCGCAATTGCTCGATGTAGTAATCGATGACCGCCTGTCTGTCCACAAGTTTTTTGTTGACTTTGACGACCAGATCCTTGTAAGCCGCCGGTTCCATGTACTTGAGACAGAGATCCTCGAGCTCCCACTTGATTTTAAAAATACCGAGTCGATGCGCTATCGGCGCGTATATATTGAGTGTTTCCTCCGAGATTGACCGCTGTTTTTCCGGGGACATGTGCATCAGCGTCCGCATATTGTGAAGTCTGTCCGCCAATTTAATCAGAATAACCCTAAAGTCGGAAGACATGGCGAGAAGCATTTTTCTCATGCTCTCCGCCTGAAGCGCTTTCTTGGTTTCAAATGCGACATTGGTCAGTTTCGTCACCCCGTCTACGAGCTTCATAACCTCCTCACCGAACGCCTCTTCCACATCCTCGTCCGTGACAAAGGTATCTTCCACGGTGTCGTGCAAAATTGCAGCAATAATAGAGTCCTCATCGGGCAATAACTCCGAAAGTATGATGGACACTTCAATCGGATGGTTGAAATACTCCGTTGTCTTATCCTTTCTGAATTGTCCGTCGTGAGCGACTCTACCGAACTCATACGCCTTTTCCAACCTTCTCTCGTTGATGCCGGGCGCGTTTTCCTTGACTCTAGACAAGTATTCTGCAAAACTGATTAGCACTTACACCTCTTTCACCAAACTCGGGGCAATCCCCCAAATGTCATATCAATAATCTGAATAATTTCAAATCTGAAGAATTTCGCCTCCGGACTAGTGGTCGTAATGAATCAAAGATCTAACGTCCAGCCCTTCCAGCTTATTTCTTCCTCCGAGATCGTCCAGCTCAATCAGACACAAAAAGCAGACAACCTCTCCGCCCAATTTTTTAACAAGCTCCGCCACCGCTCTTGCCGTGCCTCCCGTTGCAAGAAGATCGTCGACAATAACCACGCGGTCTCCGCTCTTGATGGAATCCATATGTACAAAGACTTCGTCCTTTCCGTATTCGAGGTCGTACGAATACGATGCGGTCGCAAACGGAAGTTTTCCCTTTTTTCTGACGGGAATAAATCCCTTGCCGAGTTTGCATGCGAGCGGTGCACCGAAAATGAACCCCCTCGCCTCCGGACCGATGAAATAGTCGAACGTTTCGTGTTCGACGAGTCCCGACATCAGCTCGATTGCATTCGCAAACTGCTCCCCGCTGTGAATCACGGTGGTGATGTCCTTGAAACTGATTCCTTTCACCGGGAAGTCCTCCACGATTCGAATCGTCTCTTTCAGACTCTTTAATTTCCTATCCATCCAATCCTCCTATGCCTGTTTCTCTCTGTATTTTCTGAAACAACTCGGTCTCTTCCAACTTTTTGTTCGTCGGCGGGTTTTTCCACATCAAATTCACATAATTGTTTGTAATCTCATACTCCAAAATGCCGATTTCATGCAAAAGCGCAAAGGAGACGATGACCTTCGGAACATTCATTCTCAGCGTAGCGGAGATAGTGTCGATACGGTCTTGACTGCTTTTTTTACAATACCGAAAGACCTTGACCACATCCTCTCTCTGCGGAATATAGTCCAAAAAGGCGACTCCGGAAACTTCATCGCCTCCTTCGACGGTCGGAAGAAAGCGAACCTCGAGAAGTGTGTCGTCTTCAAACTCTTCATCGCCGAACAGAATTTCGTGCTCCACATGATTATCATAAATCCACTTTTGAAGTTTCTTCATATCTTCATATGTGAATACATTAACCTTATTTAATTCTTTAATTTTATCAAAACTCGGTATGCTTGTAAAACAAAACTTTTGCTGATTTATAATAAAATTCGCCATCTGCATATCCATTGCGCGCTTCAAATCTCTATGAAAAATTGCGCTTCCGGAATGTACGTCCTTGATTTTCAGACTGATGGACTCCGCCCCTCTGAAGGTTGAAATTTCGGGAGAAAAGAGAATCGACATGTCATCTCCGCTTCGAATGCCCTCGAAGGAATCCACCATTCCGAACGCAATGCCGTCAAATGTACCCATGCCCGCCTTAACGGTCACTCTGGCATGCTGCTGATCGCTCCCCACTCTTGAAAAGCTCGCGAGATGCAGATTGCGCATTTCAAAAATCGGCTCGTGATTGTCAAGTCCGCACGGTTGAATGCGCTCCAGATCGCTGATGAATTTCATGGTAATCACATCCGGCGTAACGAGGTAGTCGCAACGCCTTTCCGCCACATAGCGGTCATCGAGGTATTCTGCCGCTGCAATTTGCAAATCGCGGTTGAAATCTTCGAATGCGGATTCTTCCAAAGTCAGCCCGGCTGCCAAGTCATGTCCGCCGAATCGGAGAAGATGATGCTTGACATTGTTTAAAATATTATAAATGCTGACCCCGCTTACGCTTCTCGCCGATCCTTTCAGCTGACCGTCCGCACGTGTCAGTACAATTGCGGGTCTCCGATACAGTTCGACGAGTTTGGAGGCGACAATCCCGATAATACCCGAATGCCAATCATCTCCACACACGGCAATGACTCTCGCCTTATCAAGTCGTATGCTTTGCTCGACAATCCGAATCGACTCCTCCGTCGCCTGCTTACACTGATTCTGTCTGTCCTGGTTGAGCGTGTAGAGCTTCTTCGCCATTCTGCGCGCGAGTGTCACATCCTCCGTTAAAAGCAGCTCCACTCCGAGTTTCGGATTTCCGATTCTACCGCATGCGTTGATAATCGGCGCAATGACAAAACTGATGTCCGATGTGGAAATCCTCTGAACCTCTTTGCCGGCAGTCTCAATCAACACCTTCAACCCGAGGTTTTTGATATTTCTGAGTCCTTCCGAGACAATGATTCTGTTTTCTCCCGTCAGGCTGACGATATCCGCA
>JAUMXJ010000117.1:0-3165 GCA_030529205.1 Bacillota bacterium
AATTCTTTCCCCGGGAACATAAAAGAAAAGAGAATCGTCGTACCCTTTCGCATACTGTATGGATTTTCCCGTACCTGATTGAAACGCATAGACCCGCTCCACATCGGATACCCCGATTAACTTCTTTGCATCCAATGAATTGAACCCCGGCATTCCTTCATATAACAGGTAGAGAATTCCAAGTTCCAGATGCTTCTCTTTAATGTATGAAGCGATTCCCCGGTATTTCTCGCCTGCAAAAACAAACTCGTCTTTAAAGAACGGAATCAAAATATTGCCGAAAATTCCCAAATCAACTGTAGATGTTCCGCTGATATTCATCAGCTCAATTCTCACTTCAATATTGTCGTACGCGGACTCAATCTCTCTCTGCTTCATCTGCACATGCATCTCATACCGGGAATAGAAAGTCAAGACAGCAAATAAAATCACGGAAACCGCCACCCATCTCAGGCTTCTCATCATATGTGCTTTGATGTATGTAAACAAGGTCCCTCCTATCTCTGTTCCTTCAATCTTCCGCTTTCCATCTCGAAAACATCATCGGCTACCCCCGCCACACTCATATCGTGGGTCACAATCAGCACGCTCCTTGTCCCGTCTTCCGTAATTTGCTTCAACAGGTTTACCACTTGGAGCGCATTCTCCGCATCCAAGTTTCCGGTCGGTTCATCCGCCAAAATAAGTCCTGCATCCGTTGCCAATGCTCTTGCTATGGCGACCCTCTGCTGCTCTCCTCCCGAGAGCATACTTGGCAGTCTTCTGTGATAATTCTCCCCCAATCCCACTTTATGAAGCATATTCGCAGATTTTTTTACAGCATCACCCTTCCGCATTCCGCTTACAAGAAGAGGAAACATGACATTCTCGATGACATTGAGAAGCGGGAACAAATTAAAGCTCTGGTAGATAACGGAAATCATACTCCTTCTGTATGCATCGGGGTCGATTTCCGCCAATGCTTTCCCGTCATATACGATTTCTCCTTTATCTGCTTTTGCGAGTCCTGCAAGGAGAGAAAGCAAAGTCGTCTTTCCGCATCCGCTTTTTCCGATCAATGCATACATTTTCCCGGACTCCAAATCCATCGTCACATCTTTCACGGCATGCACCGTCTGATATTTCGTCCTATATGAAAAATGAAGATTCTTCACACTCAGTTTCATCGTCCGTCCTCCTTCGATGATCAAACTATGTCCTTTCCCTCGTCTATATCTACTCATTCATGAGAACAAGAGGAGATTTGTTTGATATGTATTTAGCAGATAACCATATGGATGCAGCGTAGACGGCTATGTGGATGAACGCACCGACCGGTGCCGATATGTGTAACGCTCGGACCGTCTCAGCAAACTGTACTGCCGTTTCTTCACTGATTTCTACCCCTTGCGTCGCGTCCAGATAAATGCTCTGAAGCACCCCCGCTGTGAGCGTCATCCCGATGATCAGTCCCGCAACGGTAGCGAGCATGACGGGGATGATTGAAACAAGAAAAATTTTCCTCTCCGCGTATTTTTGTCCCGCACCGAGTGAAATCATGAGGGCTGCATTTCTCTTTTCTCGGAGTACAAATAAGAATAGATAGACCAAGAGAAGAAACACACAGACCGCAGATGCGACAAGCATCAGCCACAATCCGGATTCCCGAAAGGACTTTAAAACCGGTTTCAACTCCGTGTATCCGTTATCATGAATGCTGACAACCGATTCCCTGACTCGGGATTCTTTCAGTGCTTTCTGAAATTCCTCCACCGCATTCCGATTGATTACAATGGTTTGAAAATGACCGAAATCCAACTTCAAATGTTCCGAAGTCATGGCTTTCTTCGGAATGAACACGGTATTCGGCGTAATACTGAAAAAATCAAAGTTCCAGATATTCTTGGTACGATAAAATCCGATGATTTTGAATTCCTGAGATTCACTCAGCTCATTTCGGTTCTCTATCCGATGAGAGAGAACGAAATTTGGATTCCGATTGAACATGAGTATTCCCGTCAGCCGTTCATCCGTTAAAAAGAACGAGAGAGGGATTTTGTCACCGATTGAGAGATTGTTCGTTTTCGCCGCCTGCTCTGAAATGATGCACACAGGATGTCCGGAGTCGTACTCGCTTCTTGTAAAAGAACGCCCTTCGGAAAGGAAGAGCTCTCCCATATGAAATTCAAACATTCGTTCCAGATAATCCGTACCGACGACAGGGAAGGAATGGTAGGTCAACTTGGAGGATTCGGTGAGGCTACGCACCTCATCGGTATCTTCGGTATGCTGATTGTATGGGTACACTCGGTGACAATCCAAATCCGAAAGATAGTATTCTCTGAGCTCTTCTTCCGTGAGAAGGACACTGCGTTTCTGCTTTTCATTGGATATCATGGCTACCGCAGGAGGATATCCGTGTTTTTCTGAAAGTTTCCTCTCTCTTTCCAATTCCTCATCCGACAACCTACGCAGATGATCTTCCAAGCGGGCATTTTCCGGAGGAAGATTCAGGCTTACAAAGCAATCGGTCATTCTGGCAAGGGATGTATCGCTGTAATCTCCGATAAAATAATAGCTCTTTCCCGCTTCAATACCGGCATTTCGGTAAGCTTCCGGGCTGTCAAAATGAAGCGTTACGCGCAATTCATCCTGTACATTGTATCCGGGATGCAGGGAAATCGCTTTTTCAAATTCGGTCATTAGCTCCACAAAGACACGAACTCCGCGACGATACGCAATCTTATCGGGTTGATCGGGGTATATCAACGGAAAACTCGTCTTCACAACGACGGGTTCTTTGATCTCTTTGACCTTCGCCACAATCACGGAATGAAGAAAATACGGATAATCCTTAGTGCCGTAGATGGCATACTTCCCCGGGAATTCCGCACTGATCAATGATCTGATTTCGGGAGAATACCCACAGGAAAATGTGAGGTCGTATACCCCCTCGACAAGTTCGGGATCTTTTACAATATTTGAAAGGGACCTCCGTTCCGAAGCGAACATCGCGGAATCATGATACAGAATTTCAGCATTATCAAATTTCTTGGAAAATCTGACGAGTTCATTTGTCGGAAACGCTGCCACAACAAAGCGTCGCTCCATTTCATCCGAGACGGCTTTTGCAGAAAAGTACACTCCGCTGCTCAAAATAAAAAATCCGGATGACACCGTTAAAAG
>JAUMXJ010000117.1:3175-4251 GCA_030529205.1 Bacillota bacterium
CTAAGACAGCCGGTCTTCTAATCAGCTGAATCCACGTATTCATCATTCCTCCAGGCAAATCATTACGAGCCGCATGCTATTTTCCCCAAAATCATCATCTAAAAAAATGTATTGAACTACCCTGTCTATTTTATCATCAATCTTAGATTAAAACACACATATATATATATATCAACTGTATCGCTTACTTGCCCCTATTATATTCGTGCTTCCGATTCGAAATCTTTCTGCACTGAGCTTTTATTTATCCGTTTCAATATTATTATCACTATCTTCGGAAACCTCATCATCCGCACCACCCGCAAAAAAGAGATAATATACGGTAATGATGATGCCGACAACTCCAAAAATGAGTCCCAATATCCCAACAAAATCATTCCCTTTTCCTTGCCCGACATAAGCAAATCCGATTAAAACGGAGCCGCTCATCAAATAGGCGGAACCGATAATCGCCGCTATCAAATCTTTTCTCAAGTACGACCTCCTGTAACTTTTAAATCTTTTTTCTGCTCAGCACTACACCCGAGAGTTGCCCGACATAGCTGACAACCGCATAAATCAAAACGTAGACTGTGGCCGAATTGTTGAGCAGCAAGAACATAATCGGCGTCCACAACAGGCCCACGATAACCGAAAAATACCATGTAAAACCGTTCAAGACGGCATGAAATGTCGAAACAAGGAAGACAATCAGAGGAATAACAAGCAATATGATAAACATGGCGCTTCCGGTATCTTGAATAAAGAAACGAGGCAGCAAATAATACAAGAGCCCGATTACAAAGTAAGCCGCAACTTTTTTTAGAGACATTGAAAACATCGCATCCTCCTTTACTCCAAAATACATGTCTACAAAATACTTGGTGTGGCGCTATCGATTATAGCGATTCTGCGCCGTTGCAAATCTAAAACACGCTGATACAAACAGGACACCGAGGACAATATATCCTTTCGAAGAGCCGGTGATATAGCCGTAAATCCCGGCAAATGCAACTCCGAACCCGATCATAATGAATGACAATCCGACCTGTCTGGCATATAGCGGAATATCTTCTTCTTTTACTCTGATTTTCGAT
>JAUMXJ010000118.1:0-1559 GCA_030529205.1 Bacillota bacterium
ATTATACATGAGGTGAATCGCGAAAATCGTCGTGAAGAAAAGATGACAGGACGTCCAAAAGGGTATAAGGACCCAGATAACGAGGATGAATAATTGCATCGGTGTAATGAATCGAGTGCGAAAAGCCAATAAATGGATATAAAAATATTGTAAAATGAACAAAAAAAGCTGCTTGAAAATAATTTAAATAATGGGTTCTGGAATCGAGGTTTTATGGTATATTAGTTAGACAGGGGATAAAAATGGAGAAACATGGGCAAGGGGTCAAAAGACTGAATGAAACAGTGAGGAAGGTTGTAGCTTGTACGCTGATTGTTCTCGGTGCCTTGTCGCTTGTTTTTTTATTTTTTTCGCCGCATGCAACGGAAGAAATCTATGGTCTCGCGACAGGCGGGACGCTGGGAATTTTTGCGTTTTTGGATCTGAAGAATGCGCTTGTGCGTTCGAGCGTGATGAAACCGCAAAAAGCCAAGGCATATGCCGCATTTCGGTATTTTATCCGATTTGCCGTAATCGGAGTGGTGTTTGCACTTATTTTCAAATCTCCGCATACGGGAGTATTGGGAGGAGTGATTGGATTTTCAACAGTGAAGGTAGTAGTATATGCTACGCATCTGTTTGATGACAAAGCGTACTTTTCCAAGTTGTTCAGGAGGGAAAAATAAATGGGTAACGAAGGCTTCGGCCCACGAGTGGTATTTGAGATTTTTGGTGTACAGGTGTCGGAAACGGTTACAGTCACATGGTTTGTGATGTTTCTGATGATATTGTTCTGCTTTTTTGCTACGAGAAACATGCAAAAAAAGCCGAAGGGATTTCAGCTTGTAGGGGAAATCTTTGTGAAGACCATCAATGGGATGACGCAACAAAATATGGGAGAGAAAAACGTCGGTTTTGCCCCGTATATCGGAACGCTGATTCTCTTTTTGGCGATTGCGAATCTGGTCGGTCTGATCGGATTAAGGCCGCCCACCTCGGATTTGAATCTCACTTTGTGCCTGTCCATCATTACCTTTGTGTTGACGCAGTACTTCGGAATGAAGAGCAAGGGACTTGGCGGATATGCAAAAGGTTTTTTTGAACCTATGCCGTTTCTGTTCCCGCTGAATGTGGTGGGAGAGCTTGCGAATCCGATTTCTCTCGGATTCCGTATATTCGGAAACGTGGTAGCCGGCGTCATTATTATGAGTTTGATATACGGAGCGCTCGGTTCCGTTCTGTTCGGCGTATTTTCATTGGGTGTTCCCGTACCTTTGCATCTGTATTTCGACTTATTCTCGGGATTGCTTCAATCGTTTATTTTTACAATGCTGACAATGGTGTTTATATCTGGAGCGATGGAATAATGACGGCAAACAAGCTTTGCGGTCTGTGTATGGATTAGATTTCGGAGGCGTTATCGATGGATTTTATCAATGGTTTTTTACAGTGGTTGATGCAATTTGAGGGGAAGGCAATTGTTCTGTCCGCATCTGCGATCGGAATCGGGTTTGCGATGATTGCCGGAATCGGTCCCGGGATCGGCCAAGGATATGCGGCGGGCAAAGCGGCGGAGGGTG
>JAUMXJ010000118.1:1569-4234 GCA_030529205.1 Bacillota bacterium
CCAAGGCGATCAAAGAAACCACTCTCTCTATGTTGCTGGGTGCTGCGATTGCGGAGACATCCGGGATTTTGTCGCTGGTTGTGGCGTTGATTATGCTGTACGGAAATCCTCTGCTCAATGCACAGGGATCCACTCTGATTATCGCGGCGTCGGCGATTGCTGCGGGTCTTGCCATGATTGCGGGAATCGGACCCGGAATCGGACAGGGGTATGCGGCGGGCAAGGGTGCGGAACTCGTCTCGCAAAGACCGCGCTTTCAGTCTCAAATTGTCAGAACCATGTTGGTCGGTCAGGCGGTGGCTCAGACAACGGGGATTTATGCATTGGTTATCGCATTAATTTTGCTCTTTGTCAGACCTTTGCTGGCAATTTAGTTGAAATGTTTATTGAAAGAGAAACAGCTAAGAATTTAAATCGGATAATGTTTTTACATTAATCATAAAGAATAACTTCAAAGAAAGTTAGGAGGAATTATGGACAATATGATCACAGGAAAAGCATTGGTACTTGCTTGTTCCGCAATCGGTGCGGGTCTTGCAATGATCGCGGGTATCGGGCCGGGAATCGGACAGGGATACGCTGCCGGTAAAGGGGCGGAAGCGGTCGGAAGGCAGCCTGAAGCGCAGGGAGATATCGTGAGAACAATGCTCCTCGGTGCTGCAGTTGCTGAGACAACAGGTATCTACGGTCTGGTTATCGCATTGATTTTGTTGCTTGCAAATCCACTTGTCGGGATGCTGTAATTATGATGGGGATTGTTGTTGCGAATTTGAGACTTGGCCTTGTTGAGCCGAACGCAACCTTTTTCTTCACACTCGGAAATGCAATCGGAATGTTTTTGATTATGAAGTACTTTCTGTTTAAGCCGATCAATGCATTTATGAAAAGCAGAGAGCGGGAAATTCAGAAACAGTATGATGATGCACAAAAAGCGGAAGACGAAGCGAACAGCTTGAAGTCGGAGTATGAGCTCAAAGTTTCCGAGGCAAGACAGGAAGGCGAAAAAATCATCAAGGAACATGTCTCAAAAGCGGAAGTAAAAGCGGCTGAAATCATCAGACATGCAGATGAAGAGGCGAAAAAATACAAAGAGAAGGCGGAAAGAGAAATCTCGGATGAGAGAATGAAGGCGACCGCCGAATTGAAGAGCAGCTTTGCCGAGTTGACCATTCTCGCCGCTTCCAAGGTTGTCGGAAAAGAATTGGATGCCGGCCGTCATAAGGAATTGATATCAAACGTGATATCCGAAGTTGGTGATGTAAAATGGCAGAATTAGTTGCAAAAAAGTATTCTCAAGCCATTTTTGAGGCGGCTGTGGAGGAAGATCAGCTTGCGGAGGTTGTGAGCGAGTTTCGTCGCTTTGTTCCGCTTTTTGACGAAGCGAAATCGGTTCTCTTATCTCCGACCGTTCATCTCAAGGAAAAAATGAGTTTAATCGAGGTGATGCAGCTCGAGGGTTTGATGCGCTCTTTTGCCTTTCTGCTCCTGGAGAAGGACAGATTGGCGATTTTGCATGAAATCAAGCTGCATTTCGATCGTATGGTGGAAGAACACGAAAAGACTGCAACTGCATATATTACTACGGCTGTTTCACCGGACGATCGACAGATTGAGATGCTCAGAGAAAAATTGGAGCATTCGACAGGTCTGAAAATCAACATTGTGTCGGAAGTGGATGCGCGTTTAATCGGCGGAGTCGTGATACGAATTGGCGATAAAGTTCTTGACGGTTCCGTCAGGAAAAAGTTGGAAAATATGCTGGAGAGCATACGGGAGATCAAATGAAGTTAAAACCTGAAGAAATAACATCTGTGCTGAAAGCTCAGATTAAGAATTTTGAGAAAAAACTTGAGCTTGAGGATGTGGGAACCGTGCTGCAGGTGGGTGACGGTATCGCAAGAGTTCACGGCCTCAACGAATGTATGGCGGGCGAATTGCTTGCGTTTCCGAGCAATGTCTACGGCATGGTACTCAATCTTGATGAGGACTCCGTGGGTGTCGTTCTCTTCGGTTCGGATGAGAAAATCAAAGAAGGCGACATTGTAAAAAGGACTAAGAAAGTTGTCGAGGTTCCTGTAGGAGAGGCGATTTTCGGCCGCGTCATCAACGCGCTCGGAGAGCCGCTGGACGGGAAGGGACCTGTGGTTACCAATAAGACAAGACCTGTTGAAATGAATGCTTCCGGCGTTATTGCAAGAAAGTCGGTACACCAGCCGTTGCAGACAGGAATTAAGGCGATCGACTCCATGATTCCGATCGGTCGCGGTCAAAGGGAGCTCATTATCGGAGACCGTCAGACCGGAAAGACTGCGATTGCGGTAGATACCATCATCAACCAGAAGAATACGGATGTATATTGTATTTATGTTGCGATCGGTCAGAAAAACTCAACTGTTGCGCAGATTGTCAACAAACTTGAGAGCGCCGGCGCTATGGAGTATACATGTGTTATTTCCGCTACCGCTTCGGATCCGGCACCATTGCAGTATTTGTCACCGTATTCGGGTGTTGCCATGGCGGAAGAGTTGATGTATTCGGGTAAACATGTCCTGATTATCTACGACGACCTGTCCAAGCATGCTGTCGCGTACAGAGCAATGTCTCTCCTGCTTCGAAGGCCGCCGGGACGTGAAGCCTATCCGGGAGACGTATTCTACCTGCATTC
>JAUMXJ010000119.1 GCA_030529205.1 Bacillota bacterium
GTTCCCGCGTAATTGCGACACTTTTCTCCAGATTTGCAATGCTGGCGGCGACACGCTTCACACAGTTGAGCGATCGGAGTGTTATCTCCCGATTTTCGTAGATGCGTTTGATATCTTCCGCAAACTCATAAGAATAGCGATTTTCCGCATCATATCTTCTTCCGAAAGCAATGGCCTCTTCGACCTCCGTCCTGAGCTCTGCGGACGACTTGGAATAAGGCATGTCCAGATCGACCTTCTCGAGTTCAATATATACTCCCATTCTGTCTATCAACGGCCAGGAAAGCCGTGAATAATACTTGAGAAGTGCATTTCTCTCACAACTGCAGTCATGATGATACCTGGAAAACCTTCCGCAGAAGCACGGATTCATCGTGGCAACCAAGATAAACTTGGCGGGAAATTTCATGGAATCATGCGCTCTGGATATATGAATTTCTCCCGTCTCGAGCGGTTCGCGCAACGTTTCCAGCGTATTTTTCGAGTATTCTCCGAACTCGTCCAGCACCAGGACACCATGATGTGCCTTGCTGATTTCGCCCATTTTGCACCCTCCCGCGAGCGCCGTCTTGGTAATACTGTGATGTGGGGTTCGCACCGGCCTTCTGTTGATCATACGATTGCCGTATATTCTGCTGATTTCAATATTCTCGCTTTGATTCGGAGCGGGAAGAATTCCGGAAAATCTGTTGGCAATCATCGTCTTTCCGCAACCGGGAGGCCCCATAATCAGCGTATGAAACGACCCGATTGCCGCGATTTGCAAATCTCTGATTGCCCGATTCTGTCCTCTTACCTCCGAAAAATCAGGCAATTTCTTCGCCTCCTCATATTGCATAAAGCCGTCGGAAAGGTCGCGGCAATCGATAAAAATATGATTTTTCAAATCTTGAAATAAATCTTTTACATCTTCATAGTAAAAGGGCTTAATCTTAAACCCGAAAGAAGCGACTTCCTTTTCACATTCACGCGGCAGAACGAAAACCGTATTTTCAGGTGCGGAAACAATATAATGGATTAATTTTCGTGTCGACTTTATTTTCCCGTCCAAAGACAGTTCACCCAAAAAAATAACGGAGCCGACATCAATGGAGTGAAGCGCGCTGAAAATTCCGACAGCCAGCGGCAAATCCAGCTGAGATCCTTCTTTTTTTTCATATGCGGGAAACAAACTCTGGGTAATATGATCGCTCGGATAGACTTCTCCCGAAAATTTAAGCGCGGAACGCACACGTTCCTTTGACTCCCGCACCACAGCGCTCGGCAAACCGACGACGGTATAATAAGGAAGACCTTTTGTAATATGTGTTTCTATGACGATCGGATGTGTGCGGTATCCGATGGAAACAAGAGAATGAACACGACTGAACATGGAACCATTATACCATAATTTACATTATATGTAAATTATGGCGCTTCCAGTGCCGTATAGATCTCCATCCGACAGCGAATACCTTCAAAATCAATGTCTTTCTTAACATAATGCTCGTCAACGGGCACTTGATGCACCTCTCCCCCGGTGAAATCGCCGCACATCTTGCAAAAACTGATTAATCCGAGCTGACAATGATTGCCCGGTCCATATTTTTTCATCAAGTACTGCATGACCTTTTTCATCCGCAACAGCTTTTTCTTAGTAATGGACTCTTTGGGCAAACCGTATGCAGGACCGCTTTTGTAGCGCACCTCAAAAAAATGGAGAACCCCGTCTTTTTCAGCCAAAATATCGAGTTCTCCAAAACAAGTATAGACATTCCGATTCAGGACACGGAACCCGAGCAATCCAAGTTCCCGAGCGGCGATATGTTCGTACTTCCGCCCTTTCTCTCGTCTGTTTTCGATGCTTCACCTCTTTCCCTTTTTTTGATCCAAATCGGTGATAAACACCAGTATTTCCGCCACAATTTCAAACATCTCGGGCGGGATGCTTTCATTCACTTCAAGAGCCTGCAACTGCCGAACCAACTTTTCATCCCGATATACGGGAATCTGATTCTCCTTGGCTTTTTCAAGGATGTTTTCCGCTACCAGCCCCATTCCTTTTGCAACAACCTGAGGTGCACTGTGTTTTGTAGGATCAAAGGCGAGCGCGGCTGCCATTTTGGTTATTTCCGTTTTGTCACGACTGTCTTTCATCCCTCACCTAGACACGCATATCGCAGTTCGACATCGTATCTTTTCCCTCAAAAAATTCCGTTTCGATTTCTTCCCTGCTTCGAATCAAAATCTGCAAATTCTTGATTCCGCTTTTAAAATCTCCAATCTTCTCTCTGACAAAATCCGCTATTTCATCTTTCTCCAGAGCAAATCCCAAAATATAGTCGCGGTCGAATTGACTGACCAGACATCGAACCTCTCCCAGATGATTTGTCTTCAAAGATACCAGGACACTCAACTCCCTCTCGTTCTTTTTCGAACGCTTCACATACAAATCGGAACGTTTCTCCTCATCTCTGACACGAAGCGGGATCGGAATATAGTAGATATTGGTATTTTCCTGTTTGACCGGGTCTTTCAACGTCTCCGCTATCGTCTCCAGCTTCGGATACCGGTTTTTAATCACTTGCTCCAAATCCTGCCCGCTTTCCAGATCTTTGACCACCGCCGTTATTTCCGAAATCTCTTTCAGTGCTTTGGAAACTTCGATAAATTCATCCGCCAATGCAGCGGTGTCCAGATGCACTGCGGCGATATTCTTGAGATTCAAAGTTTTTTGATTCAATGTCAACGCGATGTTGTCCTTGGCGTCAAATTGATTCAACAAGGTCTTCACAGCATCAGTCATTTCCTTTCTGTCGCCGGTTCCTGATAACATTTTGTACGCCGCTTCTTTTTTCGACATCGGCATATTCGGCTGTTCATTCCGCTCCCGATTCCATTCCAAGGCGGTTTTTTCCTCCTTCAGCCCCTCCCGGTTCACAGAAGTTTGTGCACCTTCGTCTCCCGACCCTTCATGATCTTGAACGACAAACTCTGAAGAACGCGACAATTCTTTTCCCTCTCTCCGAGGCTCCGCGCCCGCATGGACCTCATCGACGTACGTGCTCGTATGTATCCGTGCAAATTCCTCGCCCATTTCCGTAGACGAAGAATTTTGCCCCTGCACGCCGCCGTTTGATGCATCGGGCTGTGCACGCATTTGCACGGCTGAAGATGTATTATCCGGCATTTGTTTCGCCTGCGCGCCTTCCTGCGAGAAAAGTTTGATCACCATACTGCGAATCGGCTCTTCCAAGTCCGTAACTTCAGCACCGGAATTCACAAGCTCCGCCAAGGTTCGAACCTCCTGACTTTGCTTGGAGAGTCGGGAGAGAAGCTCCTTGTCGATCGGTTGCCCGTTCTGAAGCAATTCTGAGATAAAAGCAAGATTGTCACTGCTGACGGATACCCCGAGCCTGTTCAATATGCCGGTTTCTTTGGCATTTACACGCATTGCGAGAACACTTCCGCCGCCCACATCCGTAATCTTGAGTCTGAGCGCGTCACCGAGACGAAGCGGCTCACTTCCCGTCGCGACCTTGACGGTCTTACCGGAAAGATTCACCGTAACCAAGCCATCTTCCAACACCTCAACCACGACACCGTCAATCACCTGTCCGACCCGAAATTCCTGTGACGAACCGTGTTTTACGGGAGGCTGAAGCGAACTTAAGCCGGAAATTCCATTCATAAAAACTCCAAAATCGATGATATGCGGGACTTATATTCTAACACGGAATGCCGAAAATGTAAATATTTACCACTTCTACAAATCCCGCTTTCTATTCTCCGCCAAAAACTTCTTTAAAAAACTTCTTCGATGTTCCTCTAAAATGCCGTGAGTCCGAATCGCATCCATATGCCGCTTCGTCCCGTAACCCTTGTGTGCGGCAAAACCGTACTCCGGATGCTTCCCGTCATCTTCCGTCATGAGCGCATCCCGATACACCTTGGCGACGATGGACGCCGCCGCAATGCTCGCACTCTTCGTATCCCCCTTAATGATCCCGCGCTGCTCGATCAGAATGTTTTCAAGCTTCAACGCATCGATCAGAATCAGCTCCGGTGTTACCTCAAGCGCCTCTATTGCACGCGTCATCGCGAGTTTTGTGGCGTTCAGAATATTGA
>JAUMXJ010000120.1 GCA_030529205.1 Bacillota bacterium
TCAATCTGAATATCCTCCATTGTGGAATCGCCCGAACCGGACTCGAAACCGACACTTGTTTGCACCTGTGAAGAAGCCGCAGCCTCCACATTGGCAGCTGTAGGCTGACCGGTTGTATAAACATTGTTTACAGGTGAAAGGTGATTGATTCTCATAAACTCTCCTCCTAATACATACATGCTATCGGCATATAGGACAAAAAGATTAGTGATACATTGTTATGCTTTTATTAAAATTAATCAAAAATCAATCTTCGTACAGCTTTTTGAATTCATTCGGGCCAACCCGGACTTCCAGGCGACTCTTGATCAAATCCCCCACCAGGGCATAGATGATTGCGAGGACAGGAACACCGAAGAGCATTCCCATCATGCCGAATAAACCTCCTCCGATTGTAATCGCGACCATAACCCAAAACCCGTCAAACCCGATTGCATCTCCGACGATTTTCGGAACAATCACATTGCCGCTGACAAGGTTCAGAATCACGATAAAAATTGTAAATCCCAGAGCGGAAGAGAAGTCGACGAACATAATCAGTATAATGGACGGAATCGGTCCGATAAACCCGCCCACGTACGGAATCAAAGCGGTCAGCGCAATAATACTGCTGATGAGATGTGCAAACGGAAAGCCCAACAAGCTCATTCCGATGAAGCATAGGAGACCCATAATCGCGGCAACGGCAAACTCGCCGACGATGAAGTTTTTGAAAATTTTGCTGCTGTTATCCCCGACCCTGTCAAGATAATCGGCAACGCGAACATCAAAAAACGCATAGATAAATCTCTTTGCGGATGCAATCAGAGATTCCTTTGAAGCCAACATGTAGATGGAGAAAAATATCGCCAAAATCCACTTGAACAAAGTTCCCGTAAATTCAAATGTGACCGAAACGATTCGATATGTCGTGTCCACGGTAAATTTCGTGACATCCAGAAGCATGTTCTTCAATCCGTCTCTAAACTGCAACAAAAAATCATTCTCTATGTGGAGAGTGTCGTAAATTTTGGTAATCAATCCGCCGACATTGTTGGCATAGGACTGCAGGTTCGAAACGATTTTAATCGTGGAATCGATAATAGGGGGAATGATAAACAGCAACGCCAATGTCAACAGTCCCACCGAAATCAAAAAAACGGCGAGGATGCTTACGCCGCGCCTGTACTTTTCAGGAATCGACTTAAGATGCTTTTCTAAAAAAGAAACAGGCATTTCCAAGATAAATGCGATACAAAACCCGATAAAAATCGGAGAAATGATGGCATACATTTTACTTAGAAACGCCAAAACCAAACTTACATTCTGAAAAGACAAGAACATAAGAATTGCAAAACTGACAATCAACCAATACTTTTGAAATGCCTTCATTGCCAGTATACTCGTCCTATTCTTCCGCCTGCGTGTTACTCTCTTTGTTGTCTTCCGCTACATCGTTTTTATTTTCTTTCTTTATAGCGGCTTTCGCATTGGCATATAACTCGTTTAAGGACTTCGAAGCTTTCTCATAGCCTGTGACTGCGCCTTTTTTAACAAGTTCCGCGCCTTCAATCGTCTTGTCCGCAATATCTTTTCTAAGTTCTTTTCCTGACTTCGGAGCAAACAAAAGAGCTGAAATTCCGGAAATTAAAGAACCGATGGTAAATGCGGTGAAAACCCTCTTTCGGTTTCTGCTGCGCTCTCTTTTGCGCTGTTCGCGCTTCTTGCTTTCAATCGAATCAAAGTATTTCTTTAACATTGCTACCTCCTCAGAAAATTATAGCACAAAATGTATGCATTTGATTTTAATAAATTAAGGCTTTTCCTGTGCCGCACAAACAGATGATTTCGAGCGGCGAGACACTATCTTCTGAACAAACTGAGAAGAATCAGCACGATGAGATTCCCGAGGACAATACTCGCTCCCGTCGGAGTATTCGCATAATAGGATACGACAATCCCCGCCAAAGTACAGAAGACCGCAATCAGAGCGGAAAAAATGACCACCTTTTTAAAGCTCTTTGCCACGCGCATCGCCGAAACCGACGGAAAGACTATCAGACTCGAAATCAGCAGAGACCCCACCATCCTCATTCCGATGATAATGACAAGCGAAGTGATGATCGCCATCATCAAATTATAGCGCTTGACCTTGATTCCGATGGCGGAGACGAAATTTTCATCGAATGTACAGGCGAATATTCGCGCATAGTACATCACAAAAATCGATACCGTGAGGATTGCCAATGCCGCGGTGATCCAAACATCCGAATTCTTCAAACTCAAAATGCTGCCGAACAGATAGTTCCACACATCGACATTCATTCCTTTTGTAGCGGAAACAGCCGTAACCCCGATGGCAAGAGCGGCTGTTGAAATCAATGCAATCGCGGAGTCCCCGGAAACCTTGCTTTTCTCACTGACGCGCAGAAGAAGCACAGCCGAAATCATGACGACGGGAATTCCTACGACCAACGGCTGCATATGCAGCGCGGAAGCGACCGCCAAAGCTCCGAATGACACATGGGACAGACCGTCTCCAATCATCGAATAACGCTTCAAAACCATTCCCACACCCAGCAACGAGAGACAGAGTGCGATCAGCGGACCGGCGATCAGCGCTTTCACCATGAAGGGATATGAGAGCATTTCCAAAACAGAATCAATCATGTTCCACCTCACAATGCAATTTATGTTCATGCGCGACGGCGGCAAACTGACAGGAATAGCCGAGAAAAGCCTTTCCCACCTCGGTTTCCTCATACTCTTCCGCAGTTCCGAAGAAAATCTGTTCCTGCTTCAAGTGAAGAATCTTTCCCGCGTAACGCAGAGCCGAGTGGATATCGTGAGATACCATAATCACGGCAATTCCCATTTCCTTATTGACTCTGTTCAATAATTCGTAGAATTCATTCGTGACGAGCGGATCCAGACCGGCGGCGGGCTCATCCAATAAAATCAGTCTGCCCGTCGCACAGAGAGCCCGCGCAAGCAGGACTCTCTGCTGCTGTCCTCCGGAAAGCTCACGGAACGGTTCGTTTCGCATCTCCCATATTCCGAGCGATCTCATATGATGCATCGCTTTTTCTCGGTGTTGTGCGCCGTAGAACAGTCTGCGCCCCAGAGCGTTGAGATTGCCCGACATCACGACTTCATGCACGTTCGCCGGAAAATCTCGTTGAATTCTTGTCTTCTGTGGCAAATATCCGATTTCAGAAGACTTTAAACCCTCATAAACGATTTTTCCGCTGCTGGGCACTTTCAGCCCGAGCAAACCGCTTACGAGGGTACTTTTACCGGCTCCGTTTTCTCCGACAATACAGAGATAATCGCCTTCCCGGATATCAAATGTCACATTTCTAAGCACAACCTCGCCGTCATAAGAGAAGGCGAGGTTTGTACATTGTATGAGTTTATTCATTTTCTTTTTGTCAATCTGTCGATGCCGATCAGTTCAGCGCTTCTTTGAGTGCCTCGAGATTCTTGCGCATCAACGTTAGATAGGTCTCTCCGCTTTGAATTTCCTCTGCTGTAAGATTGTGTGCGGAATGCAGTTCGAGGATTTTAGCACCGCTTGCCTCCGATACCGCTCTTGCAATTCCGTCGTTGCTGAATTCCATTTTGAATACTACCGGAATCTCATGTTCTTTCACTTCTTCCACCAACATGGCTACAACACTTGCACTGACTTCAGTTTCAGTGGAGCATCCGGAGAAAGCCGCGACATATTCCATCTGATACTCGTTCGCCAGGTAACGGAACGGGAATCTGTCCGCAAACACAATCATCTTTCTCTTAGATGAATTTAACAGCATTCTGTATTCTTTGTCAAGATTTTCCAATTCCTTTTTGTAAGCATCTGCATTTGCCGTATAGTATTCCTTATTTGCAGGATCCAAATGGGAGAGTTCTTCCGCAATCGCATTCACAATGCGCATCGCATTAATCGGAGAAGTCCAAACATGCTCATCCGGATGTTCATGATGCGCGTGGTCGTGATCATGCCCATGTCCGTGATTGTGGCCGTGATCATGATCTCCGTGGTTGTGCCCCTCTTCATGACCTTCGCCTTCTCCGCCGGTACTTCCTTCACCCTGTGAAGTCGAAGATGTGGA
>JAUMXJ010000121.1:0-2682 GCA_030529205.1 Bacillota bacterium
GACGGTTTTGATACTTGCGGTTATTCTGATTCTTTTGCCGGATTATATTGCCCCTGTGTGTCACGGCGGAAAGGTGATGAAGTGCCACTACATGGGGCAGGCGAACAAGGGTGCGGGAATCGGATTGATGCTCGTGGGCGCGATGCTTCTCTTTGTCAAAAACAAGGAAATGGCGCGAGGAATCGGAGTCGGCGGGATTCTCCTCTCTCTGCTTGCCGTTGCAAACAGTGCTTTCCTGATTGGAGGATGCAGTGCTCCCATGATGAGCTGCAATACGAAGAATATTCCGGCGACATACATGGTCTGCGGAGTTCTGATTCTGGTGCAGCTGTGGTTTGTTCTCGGGACAAGAGAAAAGAAATGAGTATTCTGGTTACCAGGGATGTAAAGAAGAACTATTGCAGAGCGGGAAGAGAATTTCAGGCTGTTGCGGGAGTCGATTTTCATCTTGAAAAGGGAGAATTTGTACACATTATAGGAAGGAGCGGCAGCGGGAAATCCACGTTCTTGTCGTTGCTTTCCGGAATGCTGAGACCTACAAGCGGGCAGGTTTTGTTTAAGGGAGAAGATCTTGCGGCAAAAAGCGACCGGGAAATCAGTACATATCGCAATGTGTCGATTGGAGTGATTCCTCAGTTTGTCAGCACGATGCCGAATCTGTCGGTTTTGGAAAATATCATCCTTCCGAAGATGTTTCAATCGAAACGGAAAGAGGACGTGCAAATGGCGACCGAAAGGGCACGCATTCTGATGGAAAAGCTCGAAATTTCACATTTGGAAAGACAGTTTCCGAGAGAATTATCCGGCGGAGAGGTCAGACGTGTGATGATTGCGAGAGCGATGATAAACGCCCCCGAAGTCCTTCTCGCGGATGAACCGACATCGGATTTGGATAAAAAAAGCGGCGTGGAAGTCATGCAACAGTTCAAGAAACTGAATGATGAAGGTGTCTCCCTCGTCGTGGTGACGCACGAACTCGATGTCCTCAGCTTCGGAAGCAGGACACTCGAAATGGAAGAGGGATTGTTTATAAGGTAGGAGGCCATATGCGACATATGTTTTTGACCAAGACGAGTTTGGCGGTATTGGCGCTGATTCTCCTGTTCGGACTCGTATTTCCGAGCTATGCGGAGGAAAAAAAGTATACAACCTGGGAAGAAGTCGCTACCGACATGTCCGCCATTCTGGACAAAGCGGTGGAAGTCTTTGTCCCGGGAGATAAAGACGCTGCAAAGCAGTCGAAAGTTCTCATCAATGAGGCGTATTTCAAATTCTATGAAAAATTGGGATTCGAAAAAGCGGTAATGGGCGCAATTTCAGGAAAAAGAGGTTCCGCTGTCGAATTCCAATTCTATACCTGTAAGAAAATACTGAAGAGTGCACAGACAACAGATGAACTGAAAGTTGAGATAGATAAACTCAAGGCGATGCTTCATGAGGATGCCGCGGTGCTCGACGGCTCGAAGGCGGAGACAGAGTCGACAACGGATGGCGGAGAGGGAGGCGATTCCTCTGCAAGCGGCACCTCTGCAAATTCGGCGGATGAGCATAAGAAGAGTACCGGCTCCAACTACATTACCTTTCTTGCCGTCTTCGGACTGACCATGCGCGAGGGACTCGAGGCGATTTTGGTCATCGGCGCCATTGTCGCTTATCTTGTGAAGACGAACAACAAAAAGCACTTGAAATCCGTGTACATCGGGGCGGTTCTGGGCATCGTGTTTTCCGTGTTGCTTGCACTTGTATTCAACTTCATTGCACAGACCGTGAGTGAGGCGGATTCCGGAATCGGTCAGGAAATCTTCGAGGGCGTCGCAATGTTCGTCGCCGTCATCGTCCTCTTTCATGTCAGCAATTGGATGCTTTCTAAATCCGATAGCGAAGCCTGGTCGAAGTACATTAAGGATAAAGTATCGGACTCGGTATCCAAGGGGAATGTCCTGGCACTTTCTTTTTCAGCGTTCATTGCGGTAGCGCGGGAAGGAGCGGAGCTGATTCTGTTCTTCCAAGGGATGCGTAAGAATATCTCGAACGATCCGATGCAAATGTGGATGGGCTTGCTCGTAGCGGCAATTCTTCTGATTATCATCTATGTTGCCGTGACGAGATTCTCCGTCAGACTTCCTCTGAAGCCGTTCTTCATCGCAACCTCGGCTCTGATGTTCGTCATGTGCGTTTCCTTCCTCGGAAAGGGCGTGTTTGAACTTCAGGAAGCGGATGTGATCGGAAGGACGTTCATAAGCGGCTTCCCGGAATCGGAATGGCTCGAATGGTTCGGGATTTACAATCGCTGGGAAAGTGTAGGACCGCAAATTATTTTAATCTTGGTTACAATCGCAACTGTCATCGTGCATGCGCGTAGAAACAAAAAACGCAGAGAGGAGTTTGCTGCAAACTCCAAATCAAAGTAAATGCACCTCAGTCAGTAAAAGCGAATAACAAATACATATCTTGGAGGGTATTATGAAAAAGTTGTCAATGATATTGGCACTCGTCATGGTTTTGAGTATTGCTCTAGTCGGATGCGGCGAAAAGCAGACTGAAACAACCACTACCACTGTAGCTACAGAAACCACTACAACATCTTCGGTTGCGGAAGCAACAAATACGACTGCGCCTGCAACTACTGCAGAACAGCCGGGCGGCGGTTTTGAAGAATTTGAAATCGGTGATGAACATGAA
>JAUMXJ010000121.1:2692-4071 GCA_030529205.1 Bacillota bacterium
CCGCTGGTAGTGGCAGGTGTATATTTCCAACCGGTCGATATGCTGCCGGCAGGAAACTCTCTCTCTAAAGAAGAGGCGGACTGTCATATTGAAGCGGATATCGTTGCTTCTGAAGCGGGAGCGGCTCTCGGATACGGTGCGGGAGACTTCGTTCCTTGGTTGAATGTAAAAGCGTATGTTCAGAAGAAAGGTTCCGACAAGGTTCAGGAAATTGCATTCATGCCGATGAACGCATCCGACGGCCCGCATTACGGTGCAAACATGAAGTTTGAAGAAGGTCTCGGTGTCTACAGCATTAAATTTGAAATCAAGGCTCCGGGAAATGACTACCTTCTTCACGTAGATGCTGAAACAGGTGTAACCGGAAGATTCTGGACAGAGCCGCTCGTGGTTGAATGGCCGGAATTTGAGTGGAAAGGACCTCAGTGGTAATTTTCACCGTTTCGGATCCGTCCGAAGCATGAATTGAATAGACGGGTTTTAAAAGGATTGATTTTATCAATCCTTTTAATGCCTGTAAGTCTATGTCGGATCAGTTATAAGGGTAGGGAAAATGCTTAAAATATTTGTTAAAGTTTTAGAATCCGGGATTGCGTTTTCTCTGGTCATGGCAATTGTATTTGCTTATTATCAGACGAAAAATATCAACAAGAAGCGAATCGTGGTGACAATCAGCCTGATTCTCGGGTTTGCGGCGGGGATTGCATCTGCCGTGATTCGATCGATTCCGAATTTTATTAACAGAACCAATCTGAATTTTTTCAGTGTAATTCCGGTGGTGATATCCATGATATTTCTGCTGGCTTTTATGCTGTTTAGGGGAAAAATCAAAGAAAAAATGTTTGAGAATTTGCTTACGGGAGCTGTGATGCTCTATGTAATCAGTTCTCATTTTTATTATCTTCCTACGATTCTGCTGCAGTCCACATCATTTGCATACTATGGAGAAAGCATCATCAGTACGATGGTTCTTTATCGCGTGCTCGGTTATGTGTTCGCCATCGGATTGATGCTGATTTCGGCTTCGATGCTTCATACCGCGGCAGTCAAATTGGAGAGGAGGAATGTAGGCATCATCTTGGCGATTACTTTGCTTGTCACCGGGCTGACGCAGGTCAATGTCATTGTTCAGCGTCTGTATTCGCTTAGAATGATCCCGAAGAACAGGACGCTGTTTCAGATCATCGCATTCATCTCCAATCACGCAAATATGTTCTATTTTATCGTGATGATTTTCTTGGCTGTTCTTCCGATTATGTTGATTTTGAAAAACATCAGGACTGTCGGGGAGTTTGCCAACAAGGCACAGCTGAGAAAGGCGAAGTATCTGATGCGTCATAAGAGAAGAATCGCCGGTTTCCTGATGCTGGTTTTGTTCT
>JAUMXJ010000122.1 GCA_030529205.1 Bacillota bacterium
TTTGCAGACGCCGTATGTAGACAGCCGTTTGCCGCCGGCTGCACACGGAGCGGAGAAATAAAATACGCAACACTCATTTTCTTGCAATGAACAGGAGGAAACAATGAAAGTCATACTGCTGAAAGATGTGAAAGGAACCGGTAAAAAAGGGGATATTATAAATACGTCGGACGGTCATGCCAGAAACTACCTCATTCCCAAAGGAATCGCACTCGAGGCGAATGATTCGAATTTGAGAGAGCTCGGACATCAAAAAGCGAACATGAAAAAGAAGGAAGATGAGGCTCTGGCGGAGGCGAATGCACTGAAAGCCCGACTCGAACAGGAAGTCAAACTCGAGCTCGTCGTGAGCGCCGGTGAAGGTGGAAGACTCTTCGGCGCCATTACCAACAAGGACATCGCCGAGCAGCTGGAAAAGAAGGGGTTCGACATCGACAAGAAGCGCATTGCGCTCGATCCGATCAAGGTGCTCGGAAGTTATACGGCGATTGTCAAACTCCACACCGGAGTAAGTGCGCATTTGCACATTGAGGTGAGAGGGGAGTAAAGTGAGTAACAAACGAAAGAAGGCGACGGAGGAAACGGCAATCGATTATGACGCTCCGGGCGCCGCTGCAATCAGCGAGAAGACGAAGCCCTACAATCTGCGCAACGAGAGGGCTTTTCTTGCTTCCGTTATGATTCGGCCGGACGAGTTTGACAATGTAAGCGGAATCATCGAGGGAGGAGCGGCATTTTTTGACAGACGCAATGCCGTGATTTACGAGGCGATGTGCGATCTCAGCATGGAGGGACGGCAGCCCGCATTCCCGCTTGTTATCGAAAAACTCAAGAGCACAGGGAAGTTCGACAGGGTCGGCGGCGAAGGTTATCTCAAAGAGCTCTACGTGGATGAAGCCTATTCTTATTCTTCCACGGGATTTGCCAAGCTGATTGCGAATGATCACATGAAGCGCAAAATCATCGAACTTGCGGCAGATATCTCCGAGATGAGCTATAACAGCGAGGATTCCGTCAAAATTCTCGAAGAAGCGGAGAGACGGATTTTCGATTTGTCCACAGGCAGAGACAGGAAGGATCTCGTGCTCTTTAAAGACGCCCTGGAGCATGCGCTGACATCCATGGTCGAGAGGAGTAAGTCCGACGGAAAGCTCAGAGGTGTCACATCCGGGTACGAGGGAGTGGACGACTTTACTCTGGGCTTTAAGAAAGGAGAACTCACCCTGCTCGCCGCACGCCCGTCGATGGGTAAGACCGCATTTGCGCTCAATATTTGTCAGAATGTCTCCCGGGAGGGAGTGGTCGCGATTTTCTCTCTGGAAATGGATGCCGCGTCGCTTGCGGAGCGTATCATCAGCAGCGAGACCCGCATTCCTTTGAATTCCGGCAGACTGACCGGTGAACAGCTGGACAGAATTGCCGGCAGCATGTCCCGTCTCAAGGACAGAAAGATTTATATTGACGACACCTCCGGCGTATCCATCCAGCAAATGCGCTCCAAACTGCGAGGGCTCAAGGCGCGCGAAAAGAGACTCGACCTGATTATGATCGACTATTTGCAGCTGATGGAAGCTCCGGGAATGGAAAACCGACAACAGGAGATCTCGTATATTTCGAGATCCCTCAAAGCAATCGCCAAGGAGTTCGAGTGTCCCGTGCTCGCACTATCCCAGCTCTCCCGTGCATCCGAAAAGAGAGGCACATCGAAAAAGCCGATTCTCTCGGACTTGAGAGAATCCGGTGCAATCGAGCAGGACGCGGATATCGTCATGTTTATCCATCGTCCCGAGTACTACCTGATGGAGAAGACACCGCCCGAGCTGAAAGGGATTGCGGAAATCATCTTCGCAAAGCAGAGAAACGGAAAAACCGGAACACTGTACATGGCTTGGACTGCAGATATTGTGAGATTCGACGATATCGACTTCGAACGACAGGAAGCTGCGATGCGTGTAAACAAGGATTAGTCTATGGCGGCATCGAAGTTCAGACTGATCAATCTCGACGATCTTCCCGGCATGCTCAAGTGGGGTGCGCATTACGACCCGCGGCTTGAGCATTATAGTTTTACAGATTTCGATCCGGAAGACATACAGGGTTGGTATTATGCAAAACAGAGATTCCTCACGCGCAAACTCTTCGGCTTAATCGTCGATGATGTGGCGGTGGGGTTCATTACGCTCAAAAAGATCAATTTTATCTATCGCACGGCGGAAATCGGTATTGCGGTCAATCCCGATGAATTCGGAAAAGGCTACGGCACGGAGATGATTCATTCTCTGCTCGCACATGTATACGGCAATTTCCCGATCGAAACCGTCTACCTGGACGTCGCCGAATTCAATGTCAATGCGAGACGACTATATGAAAAATGCGGTTTCATGTATGTCGGAGAGGAGATGAAAGCGTATGAAAGCCAGGCAAATAAAGAGCTGATAACCGCATTTCCCGACGACTTCCGCACCGTCCGCGGCACCATGTATGCGAAATTCCTGCGCATGTCCCACCAGAAGGGAACACTGACGGAACCGGCTCCCGCCAAAATCAATCTCGGCCTGCGTGTGGTGGGGTCACGGAACGGCTATCACGACCTCGTGACCACCATGGTCACCGTCGATTTCGAGGATCTTGTCCACATCCGCTTCAACAAAAAAACACAGGGCATCCGCATTTTGAGCCGGCACGAGGGAATCCCGGAAGAGAAGAACCTGTGTTACATCGCCGCAGAAACCTTCCTAAAGCATCCGAAATTCGTTTGCGAGGAAAGCGGGGACAGGGGAATTGAGATTTCGATTTACAAGCGCATCCCCGAAGGCGCCGGCATGGGCGGGGGAAGTGCCGATGCGGCGGCTGTCCTGCGTGCGCTCAATCAACTGTACGGCTACCCCTTCGACTCGGACGTTCTGGAGGAAATGGCATTGAAAATCGGATCGGACGTTCCGTTTTGTGTGGCCGGAGGCGCTGCGATTGCAAGGGGGCGTGGAGAAAGATTGGAGCCGTTCAAAATCGATAAACCGCTTCACATCCTCATCTACCCTCCCGAGGTGAAATTGAGTACCGCCAAAGTGTTTACCGAGTTCGATCGCCTGTCCGCGTCGGCGGCGGAGGAGGAAAAGAAGCGCCGGCCGATGATCAGGAGGAGCTCCGAAGAGCGGAGGAAACCTGTTGCGGAGGAGGTGGCATACCCTGAAGCGTGCAGACTCCGGGATTTAATCGGAAAAAGCCCCGATATCCCTGAATCGGAAGAGGAGCGGGACTTCCCGAAGGATGATTTTTATACTCGTTCGGATCTGACCTTTTACGAAAAGCTCGTACGCATCTTTCCGCCCAATGACCTTGAAAGCGCCGCCATACGGCTGGTGAAGGAGCGGGACGGATATACGAAAAGCGCTCCCGACGATGTAATCGGCCTGCTGAGAGAAAACGGCGCCGTGTATGCGGCGATGTCGGGCAGCGGCCCCGGAGTGTACGGGATTTTTGAAAGCGAATTCGACGCGCGGATTGCGCAGAAAAAAATTCCGAAATCCATTTATACCATTACAAAATATGAGGAAAAAAGCAAATGAAATTAAGAATCAAAGTGTCCTCACTCATTTCAATCCTGGATCAGGATTATGAATACGAGGGTGCGGTTCCTTCCGAAGACGAATTTGCCGAACACGGCGAGATGATGAATCTGGTCGAGGAGTACGATGCGGATTATATGGATCTTGCGGAGTATTTTGAGCTGTCGTATCTTGAAACGGATCGGGAGAGCGGCTATCAGAGCAGGAGAATCCTCATCCATGAGAAAGGCTCGCGCATCGTCACGGTTCGCCGCGAAGGTGCGGGAGATGCCACCGACATCGTCATCGAGGAGCGCCTTTTGCACAAAAACGACTACCATATCGATGATGTGGGCACGCTCGTATTGGAGACTTACGGACTTGAGATCGATTGGAATCGCGACATTCACATGTCGTACCTCACCAATATGAACGGACTCTGGTCGAAAATCGATATGCGTATTACATTCGGAGGAACATCCTGATGCTGTTGGGACAAGTAGACCTTGAGACAATCAAA
>JAUMXJ010000123.1 GCA_030529205.1 Bacillota bacterium
TCACTATCCAAATGCTGAATGAACAATTTCATCTCCTGCAACAATTCCACATCATTCAGACGAACGAATTCGCCCCTTTCCACCATCTTTGTCAATTCCGTGCCGGGTTTAAATCTCAAATTAAGAAATGCCACATACTCAGGCTTCGCCTCGCTCAGTACCCGTGCCGTCTCAAGCGCGTGTTCTCGGCTTTTTTCTCGCTGTCCCAATCCGAGAATAATGGTCACCGAACATTTCATCCCCGCTTCCTTCGCTCTTTTTACGGCGGTGATGAATTCCTCGGAAGTACAGTTCTTGTTGATTTCTTTTAAAATGGCATCCGAGCCGCTTTCCAGACCGATGTAGAGCATATCGAGACCCGCTTTATGAAGGGATTCCAACTCTTCCATGCTCTTTCCGAGTATATCTCTCGCCGTCGCATACATGGTAATCTGTCTCAATTTAGGAAACACGGATTTGGCGTATGTTACGATCTCCAGAAGTCTCGGATACGGAATCACCAATGCATCTCCGTCCGCTAAGAATAATTTCTCTACAAACGGATATAATTTGGAGCACTCGTCAAGATCGGCAAGAATTTCCTCCTGTGTCCTGATTCGAAACACATCATCCCGGTACATATAGCAAAATGTACACTTATTATGAGAACAACCGATGGTTGTCTGAATAATCAACGATCTCGCCTCTGACGGCGGTCTGAACACATTTCCCTCGTATTGCATTTTCCCCTCTCATTATTTACAAATTCAGTCTCTTCCCGGTCCTCGATGTCAAAAGCGATTCCCGACATAGAATTCTAGATATTTTGGCATTTTTCAATCGCATCCAGGAAGTAACGCGGCAGCTCTCCGCCGACCTCCATCATCTCTCCCGTGCGAGGATGACGAAACGACAGATATTGAGAATGAAGAATCTGCCCTTCTCCGAACCTCCCGGCATCCGTCTTTCTGCCATACACCATGTCCCCCACAACAGGATGACCGATGTACGCCATATGAACGCGAATCTGATGCGTCCTGCCGGTGATCAGAGAGACATCCAGCAGAGTGTGCTTTCGATAATGTTCGCTCGGCGTATATCGCGTGACGGCGTTTCTGCCTTCTCTTCCGCGCACAACGGTCATCTTCAGCCGGTTCTTCGGATCTCTCGCCATCGCCGCCTCGACCACACCTTCTCGGTCTATAACGCCGTGTACCAGCGCCTTGTATACACGCCGCACTTCTCTCGCCTCAATCATGGCGGACAGCGCCGCATGGGTGACATCATTTTTTGCGACCAGAATAAGCCCGGAGGTATCTTTATCCAGACGATGTACAATTCCCGGTCTGAATTCCCCTCCGATAGAGGAGAGAGGACAAAGCGCCAAAAGCGCATTCACCAATGTGCCGGAATCATGCCCCTTGGAGGGATGAACCACCATGCCGCGCGGCTTGTCGATGACCAGCAACTCGTCATCTTCATAGCAGACGGATAGAGAATGCATTTCCGGCATAAGTCTTGTGTGCACCGGTTCGAAATCGGTATACTCCACTTCATCCGCATCCGACACACAAAAAGAAGGCTTGGTGATCGGTTCCCCGTTCACCCTCACCCGTCCGGAAGCAATCAATTTGGACGCATAGCTGCGCGTATGTCCGTATGAAGTTAAATATACATCGAGCCGTTTCATAGATAAAATTCTATCACAACCGCACAAGAATTGTCCTTCGAAAAACGATTACTCATCTATTTCCGTGAACTTCGCTTCTTCGATATCCTCATCTATTTTGATATTGCGAACCGTCTTTCCGCTCGGAGAATCCGTCGGTTTGTAGTTCCAGAAACGAATGGTGTTGTTCGGAATTTTTGACACAAAGCTGTCCCAAAACATCATCAATCCGCCCACTCCTGCAAACAGAATTCCCAGAATAACCGTCGTCACGGCAAGTGAGGCTTGTGAGTTGATATAGGCGAGAATGCCCAGAACAAGAGTAAATCCGGAAGAGACGAGCACCGACTTTCGATGCATAATCAAGATCTGCACAAGAGAGGATAAAATCAGAGCGGCGCCCACATACTTCAGCAGGAGATGCGGATAATACATGATGCGCACGGAAGCGATCAAAAACAGCAGAGATAGAGACGAGGCAAGATATCTTCCTCCGAGAATCAGCACGGTCAATGAAAACAACGACAGCAATGCGATGATAAACGCGGCGGAACCGATTACAAACCCGCCGACGAAGGAAGGAAACGCCACGATGAATAATCCGATTAGTAGACTGATCAATCCAATTTTTCTCATATTGTTAAACTATCATAACTCTATGAAAAATTATGATAAAGCTTGTAAACAGTGCAAGTTTAGATGTTGCTAAAAATAAATCGCCCATCCGTCAAAACAGTCTTTACAGTGCAATTTACACGATTTTTCGGCATATTCCGACATCACGCTCAGAAACATTTTGACCAAAAAGCAAAAATGTGAACAAGATTTAAACAAAGATTACAATCAAGTACGGAGGCCGTAACAGCCTCCGTCGATTGTGTCATATGAGCCGGATTATGATCTCGGTGCGATGACTTCCGCCTCTCCGTCCACGACAATTTCTCCATCCTGATTCTCTACATATGTCCTGAGCAGGAGTCTGCCTTTTTCGCGTACTTCGATGATTTCCGCGGTCGCGGTCAATGTATCTCCCAGATAGACCGGTTTTTTAAACTTTGCCTGCTGGGACAAATAGATGGTTCCGTTTCCTGGGAGTTTTTGCCCGAGAACGGTGGAAATCAAGCCGACTGCCAATATCCCATGTGCAATTCTCTTCTTAAACATAGATTGCTCTGCAGCAACCGCATTGACATGTACCGGGTTAAAATCTCCGGTAATCCCCGCAAATCCGTAGACATCGTACTCGGTTACGGTCTTTGAAAAACTCGCTTTTTGTCCTACTTCGTATGCCATATTGCCTCCTCTGAATGTAATCCGTTCCGCTCTACAATCGGCCGGATTACGGTTTTGAATTATAAATCCCGTTCCGCCACTTCGGCAAGCGGGCTGCGCACGACTTTGCGCAGAGAAACGTGACCGGTCAGTTCACTATGCTTCAACTTTTCGATGACATACACCAAGCCGTTGGATTTAGAGTCAACCAAGGTGTTGTCAATCTGATTGTCGCTCGGATCGCCTAAAAATACGAACTTCGAGCCGTAACCCGCCCTCGTCAGCATCAGCTTTGCAAGATGCGGCGTAATCTCCTGTGCTTCATCGACGATGACCAATGCATCGGAGAATGTGCGTCCCCTCATATAGGTAAATGTCTTGGTCTCGATGACGCCATACCTTCTTTGCTGCTCGATAAACTCATCCACCGCGAAATCGGGCTTGGTGTGATAGACCGTATGTTTTTCGGAAACCTGTCTTTTGCCGGCCTTGGCATCAATCAGGTTTTCGATGGCGTCATAAAAGGAACCCATCCACGGACGAAGCTTTTCGTTTTCATCGCCGGGGAGATATCCGATATTGTCTCCCGCCGCGACCACGGGTCTGACGAAGACAATTTTTCGATACGCTCCCTCTTCGATGACCTTTTGGAGTGCAACCGCCGTGGCGACAATGGTCTTACCGGAGCCTGCACCTCCGGAAACGGAGACAAAATTGACCTCGGGATCCATCAGCAGTTCATACGCCATTTCCTGCTCCGGATTAATCGGCTTCAATCCCCACGAGGTTTGTTTGTTGTACTGCAGCGGAATCAGCATATCCCCTTTTCGCCTCGCGACGGTGTGGTGATCGGCGTTTTTGCTGGAGTGAACAATCAAAAACTGGTTGGGCTGCAAATGTCGCCACTCGTCCGGAATCGGAATGCCTCCCGCATCGATTTTGAGAATTTGCTCCGATGTGAGCTGTGCTTCCTCATAACCGCTATAGAGTTTCTCGAGCTCCACGCGATCCGTCTTATAATCCTGAACCTGCAAACCCACGGCATCCCCTTTGATTTGCATGTACATATCCTTGCTGACCAGGACGGTCGGGATATCGCTCTTGTCCGCAAGGCCTTTCGCCATTGCGATAATCTTGG
>JAUMXJ010000124.1 GCA_030529205.1 Bacillota bacterium
TTCCGCGAGAACTGTTGAAAAAGTATGGATCACATGAGCGAATAAAAATAGAAGTCGCTCCGCATGCACCGTACACATGTACGGATGAAGCACTCGTTTCCGCAAAGAAACTTGCGGACGAGCTGGGTGTGATTCTGCATATCCATTTGTCGGAAAGTGACGCGGAGTACGACGGCTCGATGAAGGAGTACGGTGTAAGCCCGACAGAGCGATTGTTCGGTCTGGGGATTCTCGGCAAAACGACAGCCGCTGCACACTGTGTCAAAATGAGTGATGCGGATTTGGATATTTTGGCGAAGACGGGCACCGGTGTCCTCCTGAATCCTTCTTCGAACCTCAAACTCGGGAACGGCTCGGCTCGTGCACGTGATATGCATTCTCGAGCAATCAATCTCTCGATCGGAACGGACGGCGCCTCTTCCAACAACAACTTGAATATGATGGAGGAAATGCATTTGGCGGCGTTGTTATACGGTATGACCCCCGCCGAGATTTTGGAGGCGGCGACCTTGGGCGGTGCGAAAAGTGCGGGATATTCGGATTTGGGATTGATACGGGAGGGATTTCTCGCCGACATCGCCATCGCGGATCTGTCGTCACACAATCTTACTCCTCACGGAGACTTGATTGCAGCGCTCTGCTATTCTGCGAGTGCTTCCGATATTTGTGATCTGATGGTCTCGGGAGAATATGTTATGAGAAATCGAAAAATCCTGACCTTTGACGAGGATGCGGTGAAGCAAACATGCAGAGAAATCGCATGGAAGCTGCTGGGTGAGGAGAATGATTTCCGGACAGAAAATAAAAGCGTTGCAGATTAAAATTCGGTTTAATGTGAAAGAGGTTGCAGTTGAAGTTGAGACTTGACAAGTATCTTTCCAATATGGGAAGAGGGAGCAGAAATGAAATCAAGGACGATATCCGAAGAGGACGCGTCCTGGTAAACGGAAGAAACGCAAAGAGCGGGTCTCAACAGGTCGACACCGAGGACACGGTGGTGCACTGCGGCGAACGCGTTTATTATATTCCGTATGTTTACCTGATGTTGAACAAACCCGAAGGATACGTGTCCGCAACGCAGGATCAGGTGCATCCCACCGTCATCGATCTGGTTCCGGAAAAGTATCGTCATTATGAGCTTTTCCCTGTGGGTCGCCTCGATGTGGATACGACAGGTCTGCTGTTGATTACAAATGACGGAGACTTTGCCCATAGAGTCGTCTCTCCCGTAAGCGGTGTGGAAAAAGTTTATGATGCGAAACTTTCCGCTCCCATCGGCGAAGAGGCCGTTCGCAGCCTGTATGAGGGGGTTGAGATATTCACCAAACAGGGGAGAAGGATTTGCAGGGCGAAAGAAGTCGCTCCTCATGAATCCGGGGCATGTATTTCCATTACCGAGGGAAAGTTTCATCAAGTCAAAAAGATGTTCGAAGCGGTCGGCGTCCGCGTTCTGCAGTTGCGCAGAATCCGCATCGGAGGTCTTTTGTTGGACGGGGCATTGGAACCGGGGCAGATGAGAGAGCTGGACAATCGGGAGACGGAAAGCATTTTTCAACATCGAGAAAATGCAATCGAGCAGATATTGTGATATAATTTTGTCGGAGGCAATATGTTTGAGAAGATAAAAGACATCCTGTTTGATATTAGGGATTTTATTATCGTCATTGCAATTATATCTGTGCTGGTCTTTTCCGTGACTTGGAAAATCGGCGAGACTTTGGATGTCGATATCGACAATAAGGTTGTGGTCAACATCGAGTCGACCGTGCCTCCTACTCAGCCTACAACGGTACCTCCCACCACTCCCGTGCCGACCGGCACGACGGAGGTGAGCACTACGACCACTACCACGACCACGACAAAGAGCAGTGTAATCAGATTCCAGGTTCGGGAAGGAGAATTCGGTCAGGATATTGCCGCAAATCTTCTCAGCCTGGGGTTAATTGAGAGCACGGATGCGTTTCTTGTCAAGGCGCACGAGATGGGCGTGGATACATCGTTGCGCACAGGGGTATACGAGCTTCGCACCGATGATGATCTTGAAACGATTTTAAAACTGTTGTCGGGAGGATCCCGAGAGTAGAATTTTGAGGCGTAGGAGATATTGAATTTGATTTAAGGCTACTTGAAAGTAGCTTTTTTTGTTAGAATACTTGTATGAAGAAATATGCGGTCGGTAAAAATGAAAGCGGGCAAAGGATGGATCGCTTTTTGTCGCGTATTCTGACCAATGCAAGCTGGGCTGAAATACAGAAACTGTTTCGAAAAAAAGTTTTCAAACGAAACGGACAGCGTCATGTCAAGCCGGGGGATTATGTGGAATGCGGGGACACGATAGAGATTTTTCTCAGCGATGATGCACTTACTTCGCTCGGATGTACGGATCGGGAGCACAATGAGAAACGGACAATGACTCCGTCGTCTTCCGGCAGCCTTCCGAAAGAGATTCCCCTGATTTATGAGGACGAGGATTATTTTGTGGTCTCCAAGCCCTCAGGCATGCTCATTCACAGTGATACCGCTCATGCAGAGGACGATTTGACCTCCGTCGTGCGTCGTGTCCTGTCCGGGTATTCGGATCGTTTTTTTGCTCCCGCCACCGCCTCCAGATTGGATCGCGGCACTTCCGGAATTGTAGTTTATGCCAAGAATTATCAAAGTCTGAAGAAGATGAATGAGGAGATGCGGGCTCGCAGAATAGAGAGAGTGTATCGCTGTATTGTGGAAGGTTCTTTGGAAGGGCGCGGGCAGATTTCGCTCAATCTGCATAAAAATAAAAGCGTGAACAAGGTTTTTGCGGAGGATGAAAATGCCGAAAACGGAAAGTCTGCAAGAACATTTTATCAAGCGAATCGCGTGTTCGGCGAGGGTCGATTTACCTTGGTGACCGCCGTGCTGGATACGGGGAGAAGCCACCAGATTCGTGTGTCTATGGCGAAATTGGGACACCCGATTGTGGGAGATGTGAAGTACGGTTCGAGTTTCAAACGAAAGGCACCGCTGTTGCACTGTGCGAAAGTGACGATGTGCGGGATGCACTTTGAATCGGATTCGAATGAAATCGACGATTTTATAAGGATGTATCAATAAACGGGGAGGAAGCATGGGCAAAGTCAGGATAGCGGGATTTGGAGAAGTCGGCTTCGAAAAAGGAGATGTATATGAGGCATTGCTGCAGTATCATCGCATCAATTATGTCGTTGCCGTTAAAGTGAACGGCTTGCTCAAGGAATTGTCATGTAAAATTGAAGACGGTGCGGAGGTGGAGTTTGTCGGTGTGGAAGATGCGGACGGAGCGAAGGTGTATCAACGTTCATTGACTCTGCTCATGATACGTGCCGCACGCGAAGTGATTCATAATGCCAAAGTCAAGGTTTCGCACTCCCTCAGCAAGGGGCTTTACTGTACCATCAACAAGGGGAGCCGTCATGTGACACATGATGAGTGCAACCAAATCAAAGCCTTGATGCGGGATTATGTCCGAAGAGAAATTCCCATTATCGGTTCCGAATTCAAGAAAAATGATGCCGAGGCGGTCTTCAAAAAACAGCGAATGGACTCCAAAGTCAAGATTCTGAAGTATCGTGAAGAAGATCATATCAGACTTTACGAAATAGACGGGTTCTATGATTATTTTTACGGTTACATGGTGCCGAATACGAAGTACCTGCCGAGTTTCGATTTGATCAAGTACGGCGACGGTGTGATTCTCGCTCACCCGACTCATTTCAGCCCGGATGAAATTCCGGTATTTGAGGAGACGCCGAAAATGGCGAAGGTCTTTGAGGAAATGGATCATTGGCTGGAACTCCTCGGTATTCCGTATATTTACAATCTGAATGATATGATAAAAAAACAACGCCATAAGGAGCTGATTTTAATTGCCGAGGCGCTGCAAGAGAAAAAAATAGCGGAAATAGCGGATGAAATCACGAGAGGAAATAAAAAAGTCATTTTGATAGCGGGTCCTTCCTCGTCCGGAAAAACCACTTTTGCAAACAGATTGGGGATTCAGTTGAGGGTGAACGGTCTCA